>JAFQDI010000040.1 GCA_017416055.1 Lachnospiraceae bacterium | reverse complement strand
TCGGCAGTGAAGCCGCGAGTACTCCCAGAAGCACCCAAAGGAGCATCTCCAGAAATTTCTTCCACTGTCCTTTGAACAGTACAATCACCGCAGGTACGATGAACCAGCCCACAAAAAAGCCCACCATCGTATATTTTATCCATAAGACGCAGGCACCCATTGTTCCTGCCAGAAAGCACCCCGCCCGGCTGACCGGCTTTCTCTCCCGCAGAGCAAGGAAAGACACCATCAGGCAGAGCGCATACATTGGCACACCGAACTCCTCTGCACTATCTCCGTGGGAAAGGCTCGGTGCTGAATAGACCAGGGCCCCGAGAATCGGAAGCACAGCGATGCTTGCCCAACCACAGTAGGGCTTTAAAATACGATGTGCGCTGTACAAAAACAGTCCGCCGCACACCGACTCAATCAGATATACACCGGTGAAGCTCCCCGGAGAGATCAGATATCCCAGCGCATGGATCATATACAGGAGCGGTCCCTTCTGCTCGTAGAGATCGCGATACAGAACCTTTCCGTTCACCATCGCTTTGCCCATGGTATAAAAACAGTTGGCATCCACCCAATCATTCAATGGGTAGAGAAATGATGACTTCGTTCCAATCGCGAGCACCGCCGCTGCCGCGATCATACAAAACCAAAATACCTTATCCTTAAATACCGCTCCCGCGGATGATCCCGCACGGCGCATCCATTCTTTTCCGCTCATATCCATTTCCCTTGAATTCGTTCAATTACTACTGTCTATTTAGTTTATCAGTTTTCTGTAAACTGGTCAAGCCACATCTCATAACATATTATTGTAAATACCTTTTGGAGGTCTTTCTCATGTGTGATTTATCCTGCAACAACTGTGGATGCGGCGGCAACAATAACAATAGCTGCATCTGGATCATCCTGATTCTGCTCTTCTGCTGCGGCAACAACGGCTTCGGTTCATCTGACGGCTGCGGTTGTGGTTCCGACAACAGTTGCATCTGGATCATCCTCCTGCTGTTCCTGTGCGGTGGATGCGGCAGTGGCTCCGGCTTGGGTTACAACAACTGCGGAAACAACTGCGGAAACAGCCGTGACAACTGTGGATGCTGCTAATCCATGCATTTTGCCATCAACTGAAATCGGATGGAGGGGCTGTCGGTCGGCAGCCCCTCTGTGTTGCGCAAAAAGGCGTGCGACCATCGGTGGCTTTTCGTCTTATCTCCTCCAGTCATCGCTCCTCGTCCTTTTGCATAAACTAGAAAGAACAGGTTGAAAGGAGGATCGCATGAATCAAACAGATGGTTGGAAAATGACGCCGCTCGACGCTCTTCTTTGCAGCAATCAACTGCAAATGCTCAAGATTCTAATCTTCCTTTTTCCTCCTGCCAGACAACGTCAGATGATCCTTCTGATCAAACTTATGGAGCTCCGCCAGTGTCTGACGCTTCCAATCTCCAAATTAGCTCCCCTTTCACACGCCGTGGATAATTCCGACCGTGGACCCGAGCTTTTGGAACATATCTTTCCCTACTGCGATCCGGAACAGCAACAGACATTTCGGCAAATGCAAAACGCCTTTCAGATGATAAAAACTGTTCGTCAATTCTCTAAATCGGGACTTTTTGACCATTTAGGAGAGATGATGAGTAGTGGCGGTCCGGCCACGCCCACTTTTTCGACGGACAACGATCAAATCAGCTCCTTGTTTTCATCAATGCTGACGCCCGAACAGATGGCCCTGTTTAACGAATACGACGCGATGCTCAATGATCTGTAATCTGATCATCCTTTCATCATCATTTTTCCTGTTTGTAACCACTTGTACAATCACAATCACAAATAGAAAGGAATCTCTCATGAACACTCCCTCTTGGAAAAGCCACCCCACATTAAAGAAAATGGATGCAAGCAAACTAGACTGGTTAGAAAAATTAGCCGACCAGACCGCAAAGCAAAAACCGGACAACATACTCCCTTTTCTGCTGGCAGTAAATTCCAATGCCAAAAAGAAAGGAATTCACTTCACTGATGAAGAAACCGACGTCATTCTCTGTGTGCTCCGGGAAAACCTGACCCCTGAGGAGCAGAAACGAGTGGATTCCCTGCGACAAATGCTTGCCGGCATCACAAAAAAATAAAACTGGCATTATAAAAAAATTCGTTTTTGGATATTTAATCAAGGCCAGATTGGAGTATAGTATGCACTAACATACATCACAAGCGTGAATCATCCCTCTGATGATCTATCGCTGCCGAACAGAAGGAGGCAATACCATGTCATACCCGAAAATACTCACCATTCAAGATATCTCTTGTGTCGGACAGTGCTCTCTCACCGTGGCACTTCCGATTATTTCTGCCTGCGGCGTTGAGACCTGCGTCCTCCCTTCCGCAGTACTTTCCACCCATACCGGTGGATTCACCGGTTTCACCTTCCACGACCTGACTGAGGATATGCCTGCGATCAAGGATCATTGGGTGAAGGAAGGCATCAAGTTTGATGCCATTTACACCGGATACTTAGGAAGCACCAAGCAGATTGATTATGTGTCGGATATCTTCACCGCCACCGGTGCCAAAAACTGTGTAAAGATCGTCGATCCCGCCATGGCGGACAACGGAAAACTGTACGTCGGCTTCGATGCCCCCTTCGTGGAGGCGATGAAAAAGCTCTGCGGAAAGGCTGACTACGTTCTCCCCAATCTCACCGAAGCTTGTTTCCTCACCGACACGGAATACCGCACTGAGTACGATCGCGCGTACATTGATGGAATTCTGGAAAAATTGACTGCGCTCGGCTGCAAAAATATCATTTTCACCGGCATCTCCTATCGTCCGAATACCAACGGTGTCGTTGTGTATGAAGGAGGAAAATATTCCTATTATGAGCATAGCAAGCAGCCAAACAGCTGTCACGGCACCGGCGACATCTACGCCTCTGCCTTTGTGGGTGCTCTGGTCAAAGGAAAGAGTGCTTATGAATCCGCGAAGATTGCTGCTGATTATACCGTAGAATGCATCAAATATACCGCCAAGGAAGAAAACCACTGGTACGGTGCCGCGTTTGAGCCGGTACTCATGAAGCTGATCGAAGCCGTAAATCAATAATTTATCCTTCAGTGCTTCTGATCCCTATTCCACAAAACTAAAGCTGCCACAGCCCGGATGCTTTCGGAATGTGACAGCTTTTCTTTTGTATTCTGTAAGATGGATTTTTCTCCTGTACCTCTGCGAATCATCAAGCAATCTTCTGTTTCAGTTCAGCAACATCCTTTTGCAAATCGGAAACGATTCTCAAGATCGTTGTCGAAGCAGCATTCTCCATACGCTCAATCCGATAATATTGCTTCATTTCATCCACATCTTTCTGTACTGCGTCGATTTTCTTCTCAAGATAGGTCTGAACTCGTCCTATCTCATCGTAAATATTCTCCTCCATCTTCTTCTGTTGGATTCTCAACGCATCTACACTCTTTTCCAAACGGTCCATGCGGCCTTCCAAACCATCAATTCGGGCCTCCAGACGGTCCATGCGCTCTTCCAGACGGTCTATGCGTTTCATCATTCGTTCTTCACTCGCGGCAAACATTCCCGCAAGAATCTTCAGATCATTTTGGTCAAGCATTTCTACTCACCTCCTGTCTGTTTGATGACGAATATGATTATAATATGTCGAAATAAATCTGTCAAGCCTGTTTTGGCTTTATTCTATTTCTTGTGTTTAGGACTTTTTGAGAATGAAGTTACAGATATAGCAAAGACTCCGGCTACACTTGTCAGCCGGAGTCCTTATCATTTAATCAATATTCAGTTTTGATTATCTAGCAAATCTCTTCTTGGAAGCGAATGCAACTACAGCAACGCCAAGAACCAGAACTGCGTACAGGGGAGCAACATTGATATCAGCGGTATCGTCGATCTCAGGCTCTACGTAATCAGCAGTAACAAGCTTTACGGACTTGAAGGTAACCTCATCAGTAGCACCTGCTTTACCAGGGTTAATGAAGATTACAAGGCTCTGTCCGCCATCGCTGGTCAGCCATGCAGGATCAAGAGTCCACTCGATGGTCTGCTCGCCATCAACCAGCACAGGATCATTGAAATTAGCATGCTCCCAACCGGACTCGATAACTGCAGAATCAACTCCACCTTCTAATTTCAGCTTAAGAGTGGTTCCTGCCTTACCTTCTACCTTAAGCACAAGCTTAGCATACTCTTTCGCGTTTCCGTCGATGGCACCCTTCAGGCAAGCCCACTCGCCCTTCGTGCTAGTACCCTTAACAACTACGCCTGCATCGGTCTTCTCGAGCTCATAAGCGTTGTTTGCTGCGTCACCCTCGTTAACTACGATGGTATCCGTGATATCCAATGCCTTACCTGCTGCGTTTCCAATCAGGAACTGGGACAGACACAGAACCATGATCAGTGCCATTGCTACAAAACTTCTCTTCATATCCTTCACCTCGTGAAATATTTTTTCGGAGGATCTTTTTCGTCCTGCGTCCTCCGGACAGGATCTTGCACACACCGATTGTAAACAACCGATGCTGTTTCCTTCCTCCGGCTTCAAAGCAAAAGCAAATCACTCTGTTGCACAAATGAAGAAGTTTTCTCTAAGTAAGATAATCTAAGTTTAAAATATCAACGTCAATTTGTCAATATTATTTTCACCGACAAAAACAAAAATTAACTATTTTTACTAAGAAACGTTTCTATTTTTTAAGTCAAAAAAAGAGAAGGAGCATCCTCCCTCTCTCTAATTATCCAACCCGGCCACACATCGTGTGAGCCATCGCCCTCTCGGGAAATAAACAAAGTAAAAGCCGGTCACCAGTGCCCATGAAATCACGTAGCAAAGCATAACGGTCTCCATGCTCGGGAACAGCGGCACGATAATCCAAACCCAGAAGCCTCTCACCAGACAGGTTCCGAGAATCGACACGATTGTCGGGATCTTCACATCACCGCAGCCGCGAAGCGCGCCGGAAAACACCTCCGTCGGAAAATACAACAGGTAGGCCGGAACCAGATAGTACATCATCCCCACACCCAATTCAATCACTTCATAATCATCAGAAAAGAAATCAAATAACGGGTAGGCCCCCAGATACAAAACAGCAATAATGACCGCTACCGTTGCACCGAGGTACAGATTGCCCAGCCAGGTTCCCTTTTTGACGCGATCATATTTTCCTGCTCCGAAATTCTGTCCCGCATACGATGTAATCGCGGTTCCCATCGCACTTGTCGTCATCCAATGCAGACAATCCACTTTTCCGTAAATCGTCCACGCCGCAACCACTGCGGTACCGAACCCGTTCACCGCCACCTGCACCAACAAATTCGAGAAGGCATACATCACACTCTGCACTGCATTGGGGACCCCGATCCTGAAGATGCTGCCATAGACCGCAGGGTACTTTATATCGCCCTTCAACGCACCCGGTACTGCCCTGACCAAAAGAACAATCATCAACACCGCACTGACAATCTGCGCAATATCCGTCGCAAGGGCGACACCGAACACTCCCCAGTCGAACACGATCACAAATACCAAATCCAACACGATATTCACAATAGAGGCCACGACTAACACATAAAGTGGTCGTTTGGAATCTCCCATGCCACACAAAATCGCAGTGCCAAAATTATAGATCAGTACAGGAATCATCGCGGAAAAATATACTTGCAGATAGGTGATCGAACCCTCGATGATCTCCTCCGGCGTGTTCATCCACCTCACAATATCTCCGGTCAATGCCACACTCGCCACAGAAAAGATCAATCCACCGATCACAGCAAGTGCCAGACTGCATCGGATGTCAATCTTCACCTGTTCCATCTTTCCCGCTCCGAAGTGCTGAGAAATGATCACACCTGCTCCTCCCGCGATTCCCACGCAAAAGCCGATGATCAACTGCACCACAAACGCCACATTGCCCACAGCCGCCACCGCATTGGTTCCCACAAACCGGCCGACAACCAGCGTATCTACTGCATTATATAACTGCTGAAATAAAAGGCCAAACCAGACCGGCAGAAAAAGCCGCGCGATTTGTTTTCCAATCGGTCCGGTGGTGGCAAGATTTTGTTCTGTCTGTTTCATTTTATACACTCT
>JAFQDI010000039.1 GCA_017416055.1 Lachnospiraceae bacterium | reverse complement strand
CACGGCGGCTACATTCATGACGGCGAGTATGCGAAGGTACATGGACACAGAGGTATCTGCTCGGAGAGCGAGTGGGGACCCATTGCCAGAGATGTGGAGCTGGTAAAAGAGATCGGAGTGGATTACCATGTTTGCCATGTGTCCGCGAAGGAGAGCGTGGAAGTGATCCGGTGGCGAAGGCTAAAGGTGTGAATATCACCTGTGAGACCGGGCCTCATTATCTGACGATGAACGATTCTATGCTGCAGGAGGACGGACGGTTCAAGATGAATCCGCCGATCCGTAGCGAGGAGGACAGACTTGCACTGATTGAGGGAATCAAGGATGGCACCGTGGATATGATCGCTACCGACCATGCGCCTCACTCCGCGGAGGAGAAGAGCAAGGGCTTGGAAAAGAGTATGATGGGCGTTGTCGGTTTGGAGACCGCCTTTGCGAAGTGCTACACCGAACTGGTAAAGAAAGATGTGATCACGCTGGAGAAGCTGATCGAGCTGATGCACGATAATCCGAAGAAGCGTTTCGGTCTGGGAACGGAAATCGCAGAGGGCGAGCCTGCGGATCTGGCGGTGTTCGATCTGAACAGAAAGTATGTGATCGATCCGGAAACGTTTATGACCAAGGGCAGAAGCACTCCTTTCGCCGGAGATGAGGTCTACGGTGACTGCGTGCTGACCATGGTGGACGGCGAAATCGTGTGGATGGCGGCGTTCATGGGAAGACGGTAGTCGGAGAGGGTTGCGATGATCATTTATGTTGTACTTATGCTGGCCGTGGGGATAGCATTTGGGATGTTAAGTGCGATGGTTTTTCGGGGTCGGACAGACCTGATCCATGACTATCATCAGACAAAAGTGAGAGACAAAAAGGGCTATGCAAAGGCCATGGGGAGGGCGTTGGCGATATTGAGTGTCGGATGCTTGTCCTCTGCCTTAGTGAGCGTCTTTTGGGTGAAAATAGCCCCCATTTTGTTGATTGCGGGAATTACAATTTCTCTTGTGCTCATGGTTGCGGCACAGATAAAATATAATCATGGGATTTTTTGAGAGAAAGAGGAGAAAGAGGGATGAAACAGGCATTATATAAAGTGTTATCCAACGAGCCTTTAACGGCGAGCGTGTACCGCATGGTACTGGAAGGTGATACCTCCGCCATCACCGCGCCGGGGCAGTTTGTGAATCTTAAACTGGACGGTATGTTCCTTCGCCGTCCGATTTCGGTGTGCGACTATAGCGATACTACCATTACCCTGATCTACAAGACTGTGGGTACGGGTACCGAGGCGATGAGTGAGCTTCCTGTCGGTACGGTTTTGGATGTGTTGACCGGCCTGGGAAACGGCTACAATACCGGAAAGAGCGGTGAAAAGCCCCTGTTGATCGGTGGCGGCGTGGGTGTGCCTCCCATGTACAGACTGTGCAAGGAGCTGATTGCTGAGGGCAAGCGCCCCAGAGTGATTTTGGGTTTCAACACAGCGGAAGAGATTTTTTATTTTGAAGAGTTTAAGGCACTGTTTGCCGAGGCGGGACTTCTGGGTGAAGACGCCGATGCGGCGAACGGACCGGTTTATATTGCGACTGCGGATGGCAGTGTGGGAGTGAAGGGCTTTGTCACTGATGTGATGAAGAATCTGAAAGATTACACTTACTTCTTTACCTGTGGACCGCTCCCCATGTTCAAGGCGATCGAGCGGGTGGCAGTGACCAGCGGTCAGTACAGCTTTGAGGAGCGCATGGGCTGTGGCTTTGGCGCATGCATGGGTTGCAGCTGCAAGACAAAATACGGCAACAAGCGCATCTGCAAGGATGGCCCTGTGCTGGAGCGGGAGGAGATCATATGGTAAACACAAAGGTGAATTTATGCGGAATCACGCTGGATAACCCGGTGATCCCGGCCAGCGGAACCTTCGGCTACGGCTACGAATTTGCAGAACTTTACGATATTAATTGTCTGGGAACCTTCTCCTTCAAGGGAACCACGAAGGAACCACGCTTCGGAAATCCTACTCCTCGTATTGCAGAGTGCCCAGACGGCATGATCAATGCGGTGGGACTGCAGAACCCCGGCGTGGAAAAGGTTATCGCCGAGGAGCTGCCTAAACTCGCGCAGTGTTTCCACAAGCCCGTGATGGCAAATATCAGCGGATTTTCCGTGGAAGATTATGTATACACCTGTGAAAAGCTGGATAAAGAGGATCAGGTGGGCTGGCTGGAAGTAAACATCAGCTGTCCGAATGTGCATGGAGGCGGAATGGCCTTCGGTACCTGCCCCGAGGCAGCGGCGGAGGTAACAAAGGCGGTGAAGGCTGTGACCACCAAGCCGGTGATTGTGAAACTGAGCCCCAATGTGACTTCCATCACGGATATTGCGGCAGCGGTTGAGGAAGCAGGTGCGGACGGCATCAGCCTGATCAACACCATGCTGGGTATGCGGATTGATCTTAAGACGAAGAAGCCGGTGATCGCCAACAAGATGGGCGGTTTCTCCGGACATGCGATCCTTCCGATCGCGCTTCGCATGGTTTATCAGGTGTATGAGACCGTGAAGATCCCGATTGTGGGAATCGGCGGTGTGTCCTCGGCAGAGGAAGTTGTGGAAATGATGCTGGCGGGTGCGACTGCGGTGGAGATCGGTGCAGCCAATCTGGTGAATCCGTTCGTGTGCCGCAATATCGTGGAAAAACTGCCGGAAGTAATGTGTAAATACCGGATAAACGACTTATCCGAGATCATAGGAGGTGCCCACTGATGGGAAAAGATGTAATTGTAGCCTGCGACTTTAGCAGCAAAGAAGAAGTAATGAGTTTTCTGGATAAATTCACGGAGGAGAAGCCTTTTGTGAAGATCGGTATGGAGCTTTACTATGCGGAAGGTCCTGCCATCGTGCGTGAGATCAAGGCGAGAGGACACAAGATTTTCCTCGACCTGAAGCTTCACGACATTCCCAACACTGTAAAGAAGTCCATGTCTGTACTTTCCAGACTGGATGTGGATATGACGAACCTGCACGCAGCAGGTACCGTTGCCATGATGGAGGCAGCAATCGAGGGTCTGACCCGTCCCGACGGAACCAGACCGATGCTGATTGCAGTTACCCAGCTCACCTCCACTAGCCAGGAACGCATGGAGCGTGATCTGCTCATCAAGGAGCCTTTGGACGAGGTGGTGATGCACTACGCTTCCTGTGCAAAGAAGGCAGGTTTGGACGGTATCGTATGTTCTCCTCTGGAGGCAGGCAAAGTGCATGAGCGTTGCGGTGAGAACTTTGTGACCGTAACTCCCGTTGTGCGTTTTGCAGACGGTGAGATCGGCGATCAGGTGCGTGTGACCACTCCTGCGAAGGCGAAGGAGATCGGTTCCGACTATATCGTAGTGGGCAGACCGATCACCGCGGCAGCAGATCCCGTGGCAGCGTACAGAAGATGTATGGCTGAGTTTGTTGGTTAACAGCGAGCAAGCGCGAAGCGGTTGAGAATGAGCACTGCGGAGCAGAAGAAATAAGGGGGACATTATGTTTGGACTGTTTGAGGCAATCTTCCCGATCATGTTCATCAGCATCTTTGCTATCGTGATCGGAACATTCATCATGACATTTGTCAAGGGCATCAGCCAGTGGAATAAGAACAACAATTCGCCCCGCCTGACGGTGGACGCGTTTGTGGTGGATAAGCGTACTAATGTGTCCCACCACACCAATAATCATAACGGTCATCACCATCATCACACTTCCACCACCTACTATGTGACCTTTCAGGTGGAGAGCGGTGATCGGATGGAGCTTCAGGTGGATGGCAGTGAGTTTGGCATGT
>JAFQDI010000038.1 GCA_017416055.1 Lachnospiraceae bacterium | reverse complement strand
TACCATATCAGCCTGGGAACCAAGCAGCTCACTCGGGTAAACCTCAACCACATACTTATCACCAAGTTCTGCGTGGATGTAATCCTGGAATGCAGTTAAACCGATGTGGGACGGATGGTTTGTGGACTGGTTGTGTCCAATTCTGATAATTCTCTGTTCCTGACCGCCCGCACATCCTGTCAGTGACATACATGCCACTGCAGCCAGGCAGGTCAGAGCCAACACTTTTTTCAGCTGTTTTTTCATGTTTAACCTCCTTATTACTTAAATATCCCCATTTGTCCTAAGTGGACATCAAAATTATTGTAGCACGATTCTCCTCATCCGTAAACAAAAAATAACATGTTAGTTATCAAAAAAACCTATAAATTGCGACCAAAATATACAAAAAAGGACAATCCTTTCGGACTGTCCCAAATCGTCTTCCAGATATTGCAATACCTATCTCAACTCTCCATCTGTCTTCCCAGAAATCCGGCCGCAGTGGTCGCCAGACGCATCTCTCCGTCTCCGAATTTTACCCGCGGCTCTCTGGTCATGAGAATGACCGCGCCGATGGCGTCGCCCTCACAAATGATCGGCACGATTACTTGGGCTGTCACGCCTTCGATGTCCTCTGCTGCGATTGCAATATAGGTCCTATCATCTTTTCCGGCCAACACCGATGTCCGCTCCTGGATCGCCTGCTCCAGCTGTTTGCTGATCGGCTTCTGAAACAGATCTTTCTTTGCGCCTCCGGCCGCCGCAATTACCTGATCCCGGTCTGTAATACAAACCATGAGTCCTGTGGACTGGGCCATGGCATCAGCATACTGTCCGGCAAACGCATTCAACTCCATCATCGGAGAATATTTTTTCAAAATGATCTCACCTTCGCGGTCTGTAAAGATCTCTAACGGCGTTCCCTCGCGCAGGCGAAGGGTGCGCCGGATCTCCTTCGGGATCACCACACGCCCAAGATCATCGATTCTTCTCACAATTCCTGTAGCTTTCATATAAAAATTCCTCCATTTACTGTACTAACCGTTTCTGGGTCTAGTATCTGTAAATGGAGGATTTTTATTCAAATACCTTTTAGAAGTTGTTCACCACTTTTACGATCATGTCACCGCTGCCGACATTATAACCGCTGCATGCGTAAACTGCGTTGAGCGCTTTTGTCGTGATGATGATCAGCGGCAGTTTTTCGAAGTCTACATACATTCTTCTGCCCAGTGTCTCCACATTCGGCACAAAGCTGTCGTAGTAAACCTTGATCTTCGGGAATGTCTCAAGAACCTTCTGAACCTTCGCATTCTCAAGCGCCTCTTTGCTCTTTACCATGAATACAATATCCGCAGACAGTTCGCCGAAGTCGCCCGCCTGATCCAGCATCTCATTTAAGATGTGCTCCGTCGGTTCCTTACCCTGTTCCAGCCACATGAGAACAGCTTTATTCTTTGTAATCTCGCTACCGAGAACCACATTTCCGTCCTCATCGTACACTTTAAATTCGTCCAGAGTCAGGTTGTCCAGCATCTCTGCCAGGTTTGCCTGATATTTTTCCAGCTTCAGAACCTTTGTCTCGCCTTCACGGAGGACGAAGTGATATTTATTAGCAAAAATATTGCCGTTCGGCAGCCGGTTGTCGGTGATCACGCGGTACTGACCGCCGGTCACAGAAATCTTAAGCTGGTTGCCGTCCCACTTTTCATTCTCCAGATCCAGTGTCTGATATTCGCCATTCACAAGCTGACCGATGGAGAAATCCGGCAGGTAAAGGAAGGTCTCGTCATCCTCTTTTTCAAAGATGATCGTACAGTCACCCTTCACCAGCACTTCCACCGGAATGAACTGGCCATCCTTGTAATACTCTGCCAGCTGGTTCACCGGATTCATTCGGGATACGATACCCAGTGCACGACAAATATTTACATATAAGATCTTCTTGGACAGCGGACTTGCATTCTTCACAGTCAAAGCGCCCACCGGACTTGTCGTGATCTGACCATACTCAATATCCGGATCAAAACCGATATTCTCGCAGATATACGTCCATACTTCCTGAGGATTGCTGCGGAACACTGCCTTCTGCTCCTCCGTGAAATAATCGAGGATAAACTGGCGATTCTTTGTCAGCGGTTCAAAGTAAACACGCGGACAGACAATATACTGATAGAACATGTCCTCGTCCTCGCAGGAATATTCCTTTGTCAGTGTAAGAGCCTCTTTCAGAATCTCGATGTCCACATCTCTTCGGTCTTTTCTGGATAGTGTGAGCAGCAGTTTTTCCTTTTCGCGGGCAGTAAACGCCTCATCTTCCAGGAACGCGATCAGATTAGTCACATGGCTTCTGCTCTCGTAAAGAAGGTCATAGATTTCCTGGCTGTAACCGTATTTCTCAACCACAGCCTTCGCCTTATCTGCATCGAACATATCCGTCACTCTCTGTTCGCGCATGGCATTGGCTGCAGCTGTTTTTTTCATGCAAATTTCTTTCTGCTCTTCTGTCGGTCTTGCTCCGTTCACAATCTGATCTTTCGGAGCCACGGACACGAACTGCTCCCACTGGTCATAAACCACCGGTTCGATCTTAAGGATCATTTCCACTGTATCCACATCCGGGGTGAAGATCATCTTTTCATTGTAAATGCCATCTTTCTTTACATGAATATTCATGCTGCCGAGACCGCATGTCAAAGCCGCCTCGCCATTCTCATCAGTCTCCAGAACTGCCACATGGAAAATGTGGGAATAGTTCAGGACACCAAAACCGACCTGTGCGCCCGGCACAGGATTGCCGTTTTCATCCTTTACAACTACGGTCAGTTTTTTGGTCACCGCATACAATTTGGAGTTATTGACAAAATTCACCATGCCGCCCTTGGAGATAAATTCCTCTCCCTGCGGTTCGCCGAAGCAGCGGCTGTGAACCAGCATTGCACGGCTGGATGCGTTGGTGAACCAGCCCTTGTTGAGAACTTCCTCCGGTTCGCATGCACCGAGGAAATACCAGTTGCCGTCACAGTAAACCTCCACCCACGCATGGTTGTCATCGCAGTGAGACCATTTCGGAGCATATATCTGTCTTGCCGGAATACCCATGGCACGGTATGCGTTAACACCAAAGTTCGACTCTTCACCACAACGGCCGTATGCGGAGTAATAAGCTCCGAGTGCAGAAATGGTACGGATATCTGTCAGCTGGTACATCACGTTCTCTGTATTCCAGTAGTTGATCTCAATGATCGCGTCATGCATGGACATATGATTCACGCGGTCTGCCAGCTGCTCATAAAACAGTTTTCTGCAGTCGCAAAGCTCCTCCTCATTGACACGAAGATGGAGGACATAGTTTAAGAAAATCCCCTCCGGCACATCTTTCGCAAACGGGGAGTTTGCACGGAGGAATACGCCGTGCTCCGCACATGCCCTAAACATCTCAAAATCATAATTTGCCATATCACTGAGCGGGCTGTTGGCGTAGATCCACTGAATCGCAAAGATCACGTCTTCAGAAACCGTTTTTCCCGCCTCAGCCAGGCACGCAAGAATCTCCTGCTTTTTCACCGCTCCGGCCTTCTCGAGCAGCGCATCAAATTTTACCCGGGTCGCTTCCACAACCTGTTTTGTAAACATCATAGCTTTCGCCTCCTATTTAGAAAAGGCAAGTCCAATTTTCATGAACTTGCCTTTTGATTCATCTTATTTGAAAGAATGAACAACTTCCGCACACTCTCTGAATTCCTGCTCATCAGTCATCCAGATATCATATTCGGACAGGGACGGTAAGCCCATGGACACGCTTTCTTTTCTATATTTCATACCGGAATCAACCCAGCCCACACGACCGGTTGTATGGAACACTTTGATGCCTGTGTAGTCATGAAGCTCCTGAATGTTCCACTTCTTTACGCCGCAGCCTGCCATAATGTCAATTCTGCCTGCCGCTTTCTCGTAAACTTCCTTCAGACAATCTTTACCTTTGACAACATCGCTCTGCTGACCGGATGTGAGGATTGTCTTGCAGCCCAGTTCGATCGCTTTTTCAAGAGTATCGATCGGATCACGGGTCATATCAAATGCACGGTGAAGAGTTACATCCATATCGCCTGCGCAGTCCATCAGTCTCTTCATTGCTGCCATATCCAGGTCACCTTCCGGTGTGAGGCATCCGATAACAACGCCGTTCGCGCCTAATTCCTTGAAGATCTTGATCTCTTCACACATCAGTTCCATCTCATCTTCTGTATAGAGGAAATCACCAAAACGCGGGCGGATGATAACATTGATCTTAACGTCCGGACAAGCCGCCTTTGCCTGCTTGAAAACGATCGGGGACGGTGTAACGCCGCCA
Source organism: Lachnospiraceae bacterium (assembly GCA_017416055.1). The sequence continues at coordinate 1,146 of JAFQDI010000038.1, read as the reverse complement.
ATGGCAAGATGACCACAAAGCTCTAATCGGTCTGCACCTGCTTTTGTCGCATTGATACAGGACTGAAGGTTTCCAACACAAGCTTCAATTAATGGTTTGTTCATGTCTGAATCTCCTTATTCTAAAAATACATATGTAATGATTGATAGTAACATTTTCTCTTCCTATATCCAATTCTACCACGATGTTATTAATTAAACAATCCTATTTTCCATACATTTCCCCTTATTTTACTTTCACACTTCAAACCAATAAAGTTGTTGCCATTTTTTAACACATATGATATAGTAAATCCATATATCTAAAAACGCAGATGGGAGATTACGACACAAATGGTAAAGAGATGGAAAGTTCTCTTTCCTGCCCCGACCGGGCCGGAACCGAGACGCGCTTATGTTTATTTGCCGAATTCCTACTATAATAATCCCGATAAGCGTTATCCCGTTTTATACATGTTTGACGGGCATAATGTTTTCTTTGACAGAGACGCCACCTACGGCAAGAGCTGGGGTATGAAAGACTATATGGATTTCACCGACACCGAGATGATCATTGCCGCTGTGGAGTGCAACCACAATCCAGAAAACGGCCGTCTGATGGAATACGCTCCGTTTTCCTACGACGACCCGATCGCCGGACCGGTTCCGGGATACGGAAAAGCCACAATGGACTGGTATGTGCATGTCTTTAAAAAGGAAGTAGACCGACGTTTCCGCACCCTCCGCGACCGCCAGCACACCTTTATCGCCGGCAGTTCCATGGGCGGACTTATGAGCCTCTATGCGATTACGGAGTATAACCAGTACTTCTCCGGTGCCGCAGCTCTTTCCCCGTCGATCTGGACGCATCCGGACAATATCGAAAATCTGATCCGCGGTGCAAAAATTCGTCCGAATACGAGACTTTATATGGATTACGGCTCCCAGGAGTTCAAGAATCATCCGGGAATGCTCCGTCTGTTCCAGAAAATGACTTCTCTTTTATTAATGAAGAAAGTATTTCTGACCAGCCGTATCGTTCCTTACGGTGACCACAGTGTAACAGAAAGATTGCGGTTTTGCAATTTGTCGTTTCAAAAATGAAAAAAGTCATCGGCCGATTTATGCACTGTATAATAATCCGACATAATTCTTGATTTTAGATGTG
>JAFQDI010000037.1 GCA_017416055.1 Lachnospiraceae bacterium | reverse complement strand
TCCAGCTCCTCAAACTGAGCCAGCGCCCACTCCTTCAGCGCATTCACGCTCTTACCGTAGTTTGCTCTCTCCTGCGGGGGAATATCCTTCATTCCCTTCATCAACTGGCCAATCTTTCCGGTCTTGGAATCCAAAAAAGATTTTTTGAATTCATACACCGCCTTGGAACTGTCCAGTGCTTCCATGCCGTTGGAAATTTCCTGTTTGATCGCATCAAGTTTTTCACTTAATCCATTCAATTCCTGCATTTTTCTCTCCTGCTTTCATTTTACTTGTGTGGTTAACGGGTTTGGTGCTGTCCGGAGGACATATACACATAAAAAGTCCCATAACGATCCACACAGAATCATTATGGGACGAGATAACCCGCGGTACCACCCACATTCAGACAGTTCATCTGTCTGCACTCTCTTATCAAATTGTGGACTCCAATGCTGAAATTCGTCTGTGAGGCTCCTTCGCACTTCCAGCCACGGTGCGATTCTCTGGTAAGGAGTGATCTCATAGCCTACTTAGGCATCTTCAACGTCATTGGATATGATTATAGTGCAGAAGAGCGATTTTTGTCAAGCCTTTTATGGGTGCATTCGCTCACTGATCCGCGATCTTCGCCGCCAGTTCCTCCAAATACATCCACCGATCCATCTTTTCCTCCAGCAGATTGCTCTTTTCCTCTTTCTCCGCCATCAGTTGGTTCAGCTTTGTGTAATCTCTGGCATTCTTTCCGATTTCAGCCTCAATTTCCTCCAGGCGTTCCTCCAGTGAGGCGATTTCATCCTCGATCGTCTCGTACTCTCGCTGCTCTTTGTAAGACATCTTCAGCTTCTGAGGACCTCGGCTGCGCTGACCGGCAGCAGTTTTTTCATTTCCGGATTTAGGTGCCTGCTCTGCCTCCAAGCATGCCTCCTCGTCCTTTCTCAGCGCATAATCGGTGTAGCCTCCCTCATACTGCCTGAGTTTTCCGTCAGACTCATAGGCGAATATCCGCCGCATGGTGCGATCGAGGAAATACCGGTCATGGGAAACCGCGATGACGATTCCTTCATACGTATCCAGATAATCCTCCAGAATCGTGAGTGTGGTGATATCAAGGTCATTCGTCAACTCATCCAACACCAAAACATTGGGTGCACCTGCGATCACGCGAAGCAAATTCAGACGGCGCTTCTCACCGCCGGACAGCTTGCTGATGGGACTGTACTGTTTCTCCGGCGGGAACAAAAACTGTTCCAGCATCGCCGAAGCAGATATCAGTCCGTCTGCGGTGCGGATATACTCCGCAATATCCTTTATATACTCAATGACCTTTTTGTTTTCGTCTTGCGCAGCATAGGAAATCTCCTGCGCGTAATATCCGATCTTCACCGTCTGACCGACGATCACCTGACCGGAATCCGGCTCCATAAGGCCTGCGATAATCTTCATCAGCGTGGATTTACCGCAGCCATTAGGGCCAATAAAGCCCACTCGATCCCCCTTCAGGAAAATATAGGAAAAGTCGTCGATCAGTTTGCGGTCTCCGTAAGACTTGCAGATTTGTTCCAGTTCAACCGTCGTGCGCCCCAGTCTGGTGGAAATAGAGCTGAGTTCCAACCGGGCATCCACTTCCGGACCTTTGCGGTCTCGAAGCTCCTCATAGCGCTGGATATGCGCCTTTTGCTTCGTGGAGCGGGCTCTCGCTCCGCGTTGCATCCACTCCAGCTCCACTCTAAGGATCGACTGACGTTTCCGCTCGCTGGCAAGTTCCATCTCCTGCCGTTGCGTCTTCAACTCCAGAAAACCGGAGTAATTCGTCTGATAACTGTAGATTTTGCCCTTATCAATCTCGATGATACGATTGCAGACACTGTCCAAAAAATACCGGTCGTGAGTCACCATAATCAGCGAACCACGCCACTTTTTCAAATACTCTTCCAACCAATCTGCCATGGAGTTGTCCAGATGGTTGGTCGGCTCATCCAGCAATATGATGTCCGCAGGGGAAAGCAGGACTGAGATCAACGCCAGTCTCTTTCGTTGACCACCGGACAGTTGTCCCGCCGGCTGTGAGAAATCAGTGATTCCCAGACGAGTCATCATTGTTTTCGCGTCACTCTCCACTGTCCAACGATTTTCCTCGGTCACATTTCCCTTCAGCACACACTCCAGGCTGGATTTCTCCGGATCAAACACCGGATGCTGGGGCAGATAGCGGAGCACCACGTGGTTCGCCACCGTGATCACGCCATCATCAGCTTCCTCCTCGCCCGCCAGAATCTTCAACAGTGTGGATTTTCCGGTTCCGTTGATTCCGATGATTCCGACCTTCTCCCCCTCCTGCAGGGAAAAATCCACACAGTCGAACAACTTGCGCTCGGTATAGGATTTGGACAAGTTTTCTATGTTCAATATGTTCATGGATATTCTCCGTTCATTTTTTTCGCATGATTAACTGAGATAGTTACTCCCGCTCAAGTTTAAGATATCCCCACTTGCCGTCTTTGCAAAAAGCAATATATTCCTCGGAAAGACGATCAAGGTTTTCGTAAACTCCGCTCACATCCTCGCCTTGGTACTTCAGTCGAGCTTCCCTTACACTCCGGCCGTCAATTATCACCTGATTCACTACAAGATAGAGGCCGTCTTCCAATAGGGTCAATTCATTTGCATCTTCTTCGAGAACTGTCCCATCAATCTGCTCCAGCTTAACTTTTCCCTCTCTCGAGCCTTCCGATATGATCACGCTCTCATCATTT
>JAFQDI010000036.1 GCA_017416055.1 Lachnospiraceae bacterium | reverse complement strand
TCCCTATTCAATCAGCGACAAACCACCGCTCTCAGCCGGATCTGACATCCGCCATAGTCAGGAAGGGTGATTACATTCTCACTGTCTTCCACCGATTTCGGAAGCTTTCCGTTCACACGGGCCGCCAGCAGCCTGAACGCCTTCTTTCCGGTATCCGCTTCCATCACCTGCTCAGTGATATACTTCGTGATATCGTATCGTTCTTCTCTGGACATCTTTCCTTTTTTTGCGCTTACATCCTGAATCTCAAAACGGTAATTCATCGAACTTCATCTCCATCTATTGTTAGTGCTATCAAAAACCTAACACGATTCTCACGGTTTGTCAACCTTTTCTGCAGATGGTCTCTGCCAAGAGATAAAATCACACTCCGGACTGTTCTCGCAGTTGTAGAACCGGCGTCCCTTTTTGCTCTTGCGAATGATCACTTCGCCTCCGCATTTAGGACACTTGACTCCTGCCTTCTCCAGGAAAGGTTTGGTATTGTGGCACTCGGGGAACCCGGGGCAAGCCAGGAACTTTCCGTGAGGGCCGAATTTGATGACCATGTTGCGGCCACAGAGTTCGCAGACCTCGTCGGTCTCTTCGTCTTTGATTTTGACCTCTTCCAGTTCGGTCTTCGCGTTTTCCACCGCCTCCATCAGATCCGGGTAGAAATTGCGAACCAGAACCTTCCAGTCGATGCCTCCTTCGGCAACGGTATCAAGCAGTGTCTCCAGATTTGCGGTGAAGCTGATATCCACAATGCTGGGGAATGCTTTTTTCATCATGCTGTTGACCACTTCACCCAGATCGGTAGCGAATAGATTTTTTCCTTCCTTCGCCACATAACGTCTGCCGAGCAGAAGTGTGATCGTCGGAGCGTAGGTGCTGGGACGACCAATACCCAGTTCCTCCATCGCGCGAACCAGCGTCGCCTCCGTATAATGCTCCGGCGGCTGGGTGGAGTGCTGCTCCGGTCTGGTCTCAAGGAGCTTAAGTCCGGTTTCTTTTGTCAGTTTCTTTCCGAGCAATCCGGCCTCTCCATCCTTCTTCTCCTCGTCGGAGTAGACAGACAGATAACCGTCAAAGCGAAGCTTGGAAGCCGCCGCGGTAAACAGATACTCTCCTGCCACAATCTTCACTGACATCGTATCATAAACAGCCGGTGCCATACGGCTGGCAGTAAAACGCTTCCAAATCAGCTGATACAGCCGATACAAATCTCTTCCCAGAGAATCTTTCAGGTCAGAGGGAAGAAAGTCGATATTGGCAGGGCGAATCGCCTCATGGGCATCCTGAATCTTTCCTGTCTGCTTCTTATCCTCGTTCGCAGGTGCCAAATAGTTCTCTCCGTAGTTCTGTCCAATAAACGCACGGGCAGTACGGTCAGCCTCCTCCGACACACGGGTGGAATCCGTACGCAGATAAGTGATCAAACCGACAGTTCCCTTGCCCTTGATCTCAACACCCTCGTAAAGCTGCTGAGCAAGACGCATGGTCTTCTGCGTAGAGAAGTTCAGCCTTGCAGCCGCCTCCTGCTGCAAGGTGCTGGTGGTAAACGGCAGAGGTGCCTTTCTGGTGCGCTCACCGGGACGAATCTCTGCGATGCGGAAATCATTCTCAGCCACACCGGCAAGGATCTCATCCATCCGCTCACGGCTCTCAACCGTCTCTTTTCCATCCTTCGTTCCATAATACTTCACCGTCAACGGTTTCTTCTCACCCTCACAGGCAAGATCTGCCTCCAGTGTCCAGTATTCCTGGGGAACAAAGCTCTCAATTTCCTCATCCCTGTCGCAAACCATTCTCAGCGCTGCGGACTGGACACGGCCTGCACTCAGACCCCGCTTTACTTTGTCCCAGAGGATCGGGCTGATCTCATAACCTACCATACGGTCGAGCACACGTCTCGCCTGCTGGGCATCCACCAGATTCATATCAATCTCGCGGGCTTCCTTCAGGGAAGCCTTCACTGCGTTCTTTGTGATCTCATTAAAGGTGATACGCATCACTTGCTTATCCTGCATTTTCAGACCGTGATACAAGTGCCAGGAAATCGCCTCTCCCTCGCGGTCAGGGTCAGTTGCCAGATAAACCTTATCCGCTTTTTTCAGTTTCTTCCGCAGGTTACTTAAGACATCGCCTTTTCCACGGATGGTAATATATTTGGGCTCGTAATCATTTTCCACGTCGATTCCCAGTGTACTTTTGGGCAGATCGCGGATGTGACCGTTGGAAGCCTCCACGTCATAATTGGCCCCTAAAAACTTTTTGATGGTTTTTACTTTCGCGGGTGACTCCACGATCACCAGATACTTTGCCATAATCTCTCCTTAGGGTGGCAAGAGTAATCCGAATCTGTTGAAAGAAAGCGGATTATTCGCCCACTCTGCGTTAAAATACTCGTGAATACGACAGTATTCACTGCGTTTTTGCCTTGATTGGAGAAAAATCCGCTCTTTTTTCAATCCTCGACCTCAATGCCAAGAGATTTCGAGGGATTTTTGCTCTATGCAGGCGAAGCTAGGCTGGCGCCTTGCGAGAATGAATGGGGTAAAAAGCACCGAAATATCCGGCTTTGAGGCAGGTTCGGATTACTCTTGCCACCCTACCCCAGCTTCTTCACATATTCATTTACCCCAACTCGGCTGACCAATCCGTCCAGTTCCAGCGTGAGAAGAATCTCCGTCACCTGCGGCAGAGAAAGTAAAGTCTCCTCGACGATCTGTTCCAAATGTTTTGGCAACAAGCCAAGGCAACTATACACTGTTTTTTCCAAACTTGCAAGTCTCTTCTCGGGATTTTTCACGTTTTTTTCATTAGTTTTCGAATAAATTCCCAAGATATTCAGAATTTCTTCGGTATTTTGAATCAAAAACGCCCCGGTTTGAATCAATTGATTACACCCCTCACTCAAACGATCGCCCACACGTCCCGGCACTGCGCCGATATATTTGCCCTGTTCCAGTGCAAAATCCGTGGTAATCAGGGTGCCGCTCTTTTTCCTTGCCTCCACCACAACGAGGCAATCGCAGAGCCCACTGATGATTCGGTTTCGCGGTGGAAACTGGTAGGACAGCGGTGGTCTGCCCGGCGCGTATTCGGAGATCAATCCACCGTTTTTCACCAATTTTGTATAGATTGCCTCATTTTCCGGCGGATAAATCACGTCTATACCGCAGCCCAAGATGCCAAAGCTCTCCCCTCCCGCTTCCAGTGCAGCCATTTGACTGATACCATCGATACCCGCT
>JAFQDI010000035.1 GCA_017416055.1 Lachnospiraceae bacterium | reverse complement strand
GCGGAGTCATGCGCGGAGCGGGAGACACCGTCACACCGATGTGGGTCTCCGTAATCTCTACGATTGTTTTGCGAATGCCTACGGCGTATCTGATCGCATACTTAACCCGCAGCGAAACGTGGCCCAACGGTGCGCCGTTTGCACTGTCCGGATCATTACTGATTTCGTGGACTCTGGGTATGGTGATCCAGGCAGTGACCTATAAGATGGGAAGATGGAAGCGAAAGATGGAAGGATAGAGCAGCCGGTTCACCGGTGAAGCGAAGACTTCCAGTAAAAGAATACTGATGGCAAAGATGATCAACCCGCAGGTTCTGGCGGTGTTGATCGTCTTTTTCACTTTATAGGAAACTTCGTTTCGATAAAGCAAAAACACTCCGCGGGTTGCTGAGTGCCTGTGGCACTCGTTTAGCAACGACCGAAACGGAGTGTAGATTGCGCACTGCGCGCGTATGGAAGAGATTCGCGATTATTTTGCATCGTTGACTCGAAGCACCCCGACCTGATCCAGATCATAGAAGGCAGATGAACGGAAGATGCTTGCGAAGGAGGATGCGTGAGCAACTTTGTCAGCAGGCATCATCGGATACTGCAGCCAACTCTTTGGATGAAAATACGTCGACCAGGTATTGAGTGAAAAGCGATCGTTGTTCTGTCGGGCATTATAACAGAAATATCCGCGGTAGTGTTCGCCGTCTCTGGGGAAGGAAAAACCGGCGACAATGTCAATCTTACGACTTTTTGTGAAAAGGAACTCCGTCTGACGGACCGTGCAGTTCGAGGTATAATCAGAGGAGGAGAAGGTTTCGCCGTCTCTGTCATACAAAAGGCGACCTGAGATCTCTCCGAGTTCTCCGACCGGGAGAAAGAACTGCTCATTCTGGTAAACCGGTGAGATGAGAAGGGCATCCACACGGTGAACATTCGGTTCAGTCAGCCACTCAAAGTAGTGGAAAAACTTCCACTGATGATCTCCGGCAAGGCGGACAGAGACGATGGCAGTAGCCAGATCGTAGAGATTGGCTTTTTCTCCCTCGGTCTGAGTAATCTTTCCGTCAATCAAGGAGCGTTCCTCATAGTCGATTTGTACGTAAACTGCATCCTGGCAGGAAAGGATATCTTCTACCGTCATGGAATCCAACAGATAGTCCGGGAAACCTAATTCCAAAAGATTTGCCTTGATTTCCTGTACTTCTTCATGTGCGGAAGCAGGGACAGAAGTCCAATTCATTGGATACTGGTTAAAGAAGATATAGGTGACTGTCATGCAGACGGAAAGTATACCGCCTAATATTATACAAAATGGTTTTGTAGAAATGCGCACGGGCGCGGGGGCGATCACATATCCTGAGGTTTCCATGATCTTCATCGACTGTCGATAGTAGGAGATCAGGATGAGCACGTAGATGATCAGCAGGATGATAATGCACCAGGAAATCAGCGAATAGTTCTCGAATGTTCCGATACGTTCGGTCACTGCCTTGGTCACGAAGGCACTCAGGGACAGGACAGCGTACCAGACAACCAGTGCGGTCGCGTTTCCTGCGTCGACGGGAACGCCGGCCTTGCGCTGGACGGATACGAAACCGTTTCTCAAGCAGATGATAATGGCCATGTTAATGGCGATTCCAATGTACAGAATCCAGGGAATAATCTGCGCGATCGGATCGATGGATTTCCAAATCGTCGCGTCGAGTGTGAAGCTGCTAAAGCAGAGGATTGTACGCAATAACGTGAACACATATCCGACTCCAAAATGGCGATTTTCCCGGCGCAGGCTGCGGAAGCCGAGCAGCAGAAGGAAAACACCACAAAGGGGTAAAATATAGTCGAGCATTCCAAACTCAAGTTTCACAGTCTGGAGTGCCAGACCAAAGAGAATCTGCTTCACCGCTTTTTTCCAGGGAGAAATCTCCTCGACGGTTTCGCTCGGAGGCGGCAGTTCGGAGGCGGCAGCTTGTAAAAGCTCGTCCATAGGCAGTTCATTTCCTGGGTTTATCTTGTTACCACTCATAACCGTCCCTCCTTAACATAATTTGCAATCGTTTTTTCAGCCGATAAAGCCGTCCTTCCACCGCCCGCTCGCTCATACCCAGCTCCGCCGCAATCTGCGCGGTGGGCTGAAGATAGTAATATTTGCGGTAAAACAGGGCTTGATCGGATGCAGAAAGCGTATGTAATGCTTTTTTTAACAAGTCAGCCTGTTCCTTTTTCAGGACTTGTTCTTCCGGACCGTCCTCGGTGGAGGCGAGTTCCGGTGTTAGTTCCTCATGTTGAGGAACGTTTTTCAGTTTTCGCGCGCGGTTGAGCGCTGTGTTTCGCGACAGTGCGGTGAGCCAGGTTTTAAAGGAACCTCGACTTTCTGAGTAAAGATCAATTTTCTCCCAGACCAACAGGGTGATATCGGAAAGACATTCCTCCTGTTCGCGCGGATCACGTAAAATGGGTGAGATGATATAGCGGATTAGTGCACTGTACTGAAGTTGAAATTCTTGAAGAGCTTGCGGAGCATGTTGCTTTAACAAGAGCAATACATCAGGCCGCTTCATGGCTGCCACCTCCTTTTCTTAATGGATCAAACATGTGCTGTCTCCGGGTCAATTCGAACTGAAGACAGTTTCTTCGCCCATCTCAACCTGAAATTCGACGGAGAGCGGTTTGACTTCACCGTCAATCAGGAGATTGGCGGTCACGGTACCCTGGTAGGTACCGGAAGAATAGTTGGCGTTATTGTTAATAAATACGACATCGCCGACCTGATTGTTAAAGAGAGCGGTGGAAAAACGCATCACCTGAACATGTTGCTCATTGGGGGCAAGGGTGAACGTGCCACCATCCAGAGGGTATTCCATAATGT
>JAFQDI010000034.1 GCA_017416055.1 Lachnospiraceae bacterium | reverse complement strand
TGTATCACCCTCGGGAACGCCCTCGATGGAAGCGTTGATCACGATACCGGGGTTAGCTGCCTCGAATGCGTCGATCTGCTTCTCGGTCAGTTCCTTCACGCCTGCGATCTCGGAAACCCAGAGGGTAACATCGTAAGTACCAACCAGGTCTGCGTTAGGGTTACCGGCAGTAGTCTTGTCATCAGATCCTTTGCCGCCACAAGCAACAAGGCTCAGAACCATAACCATAGCCAATAACATAGCAACGATTTTCTTCATTTTGTTTCTTCCTCCTAAAAAATATTGTTACGCACATTGCGTCTAAGTAATATTATACTGTTTTTTATTCACTTAGTCAACATAATTTTCGGAAAGTTTCGTAAGTTTCGTAAACATAACGGTTCTATTTTATAATTACACTGGTCTGCGGCCCCACGGTCAAAACGGTTCCTTCCAGCTTCGCCTCCCCCACACCGATGAAGTCACAGATTTTGCCGAAGCTGTAACCGGTGTATTTACTCAGGTCATAGGTAAGTTCCTCGGTGGAGGTATTGTGGATCAGCCCCAGCGTCTCTCCCTCGTGGGTTATCACAAATCCGCCCAGATTCTTTTCGCCGCAGTTCAACGACGTATACTGTCCTCTCGCGATAGCCGGATATTTGTGACGGATCGCAAGCAGTCTGCAATAATATTGGTAGAGACTGTTCTCGTCTGCCATTTGATCTGCCACCGTGGTCTGGATCTGATTTTTGTCAGGGTATGTGGAGCCCACCGGATTTCTGATCAGATCTCCGTCACCCCAGAGCATGGCCAGTCTGCGATTGGCATCGGTACTCTCACCTCCGCGCGAGCCGCGCATACCGATCTCCTCGCCGTAGTAGATCACCGGCGAGCCGGTGCAGAGCAGATAGAGATTCGCCGCCATACGCATATTGTTTTCCAGAATAAAGGCTCCTCCGATTCGGTCCATATCGTGATTGGACAGGAAGGACATCACCATACCCTCCGGATTTTTCTCAAGCACTTTCTTCTGGAAGGTCTGGATATAGTTGGTATAGGTGGAGATGGAAAAGCCCTTTGCCGCGGATGCGACCGCGCCCTCCGCCTGCGAAGTTGCAAAATTGAAGCAGTTCATCGCAGGGTAGTATTCCAGGATCTCACTCTCACCGGACCAACACTCTCCCACACAGTAGATATCCGGTTTGATCTTGCGGAGTTCTTCCATGTACCACTCCCAAAAATCCACCGACCGATCCGTATCTCCGTAATAAATATATTTCACTGCGTCAAACCGGAAACCGTCCACGCCAAGATCCAGGTAATACTTCGCCACATCCAGCATTGCCCCGCGGACCTCGGGATTGTCGTAATTGAGTTCAGGCATATCTCCGGAGAAATTGCATTCATACCAGCAGTCTACCCCGGCGATCTTCTGATAGGTCACTCCGCCAACCTTCTCTGCCGTCGTCACGCAGGAATAGTAGTCGTAGTAGGGGTTTTCCGTATCTCCTTTTGCACGGGCTTCCTTGAACTGAATGAACCACTCATGCTGACTGGAGGTGTGATTGATTGCCAGATCAAGGATCAGCTTCACATTTCGTTCGTGGCAAATCGCAATGAGGTCCTTCAGGTCCTGCTCCTGACCAAAGCGCCAGTCGATCTGATAGTAGTCAGACGCATCATACTTGTGGTAGGACGGGGAACTGAAGATCGGGGAAAGCCAGATACCTTGAACCCCCAGACTCTTGCCGGAATTGATATCGCCGTCATTCAGATAATCCATACGGTTGATCAGGCCGCGCAGATCTCCGATGCCGTCATTGGTGGAATCCGAGAAAGATCCCACAAACACTTGATAAAAGGTTCTGTAGTTATCGTCGATCGGGTCAACCATGGGAGCCTCCTGCTTTTTGCCCACACAGGCCGTCAGCCCCAGAACCAGAACGAGGGCCAGCATCAGAGAACTTATTCTTGTTATCATCTTCTTCATTCCATTCACCTGCTTTTATTCTGTCACCGAGTTGAGAAGGGCATCATCGATCTTGCCCCACGCCCCCGGTCCCGCACATTTTACATAGATACCGACCGCGATCGTGTCTCCCTCGGTATATTCGATATTTTTGATGGAGGCGGTATGCCACTCATTGTAATCCGTGATCTGCGTGTCCTCCCTGGACACGATCTCCCCGTTAATCTTTACGTAAGCATAGATCTCGGTCTCTCCGCCGCTGCCGCCCATGATAGAGATCGCATAATCATACTTTCCGGATTTCAGATCCTTCACTTCCTGCTCCAAAGTAAATTCCACCACATTGGCCGCAGAACCCCAGAAATGATAGTGCTTCGTTCCGGTCATGGAGTCAGTTACCTTATCTTCCACGTTCAACTCGTCAAATTTTCCGATTGCCATGGCCATCCATCCGGCCTCTCCGTCCTCAAAGCTCCAGTTTTCCAGGAAATTGTAATTTACCATTGACACATAGCAGGTCGCCGTCATTCCTCCCGCCGTGCCGGTGATCGTGTATTTCGCAACGCCGCCGTTTTTCATCGCGTCGATGTCCACGTTGTGCCATTCAACCGGGATCTCCTGCTTGGAATTGTCCCGCATAACGGCATTCACCTTCTCCGGCAGTTTAACTTCTCCGTTCAGGTCGATGATCAGATTCGTATCCTCGATGGCGTCCGCCTTGTTCTCCACCTTGTTTCCGGTTTTCACCAATCCGAACACCTTCAACGCCTCAGTGGCCTTGCCGTTCGCATCAAAGAACGCCTGATTGTCCACCGCGCAGCCGCCGTACCACTGTCCGGCATCTTCCGGATCGTACTGTTTCGCAAAGGAGGAGGCCCAGCCGGAGCCATTTTCCTCCCAAAGTGCCAGATTCTCTTCATAGCTGTTTCCACCGGCAGATATCCACGTACCCTCCCAGTAAAACACGCCGATGCCGTTCGGCATCTTGTTTAGCACAGTATCGATCACGTTTCGCACCAAGTTCGCCTGTCCCTGCAGGGTGAACGGATAATCCTTCACGATTCCGCCGCCCTCACCGATGGTATTTCCGTAAAAATCCGTATCCTCTGCCGTAAATGCGTAGGAGGTCTCGGCAACCATCACCTTCTTACCGTAAGTATTCGCGATATCGGACAGCACCGTCGCCAGATTATCCAGCGTCCCGTGCCAGAACGGGTAATAGGAAGACGCGAACACATCGTAATCCACCTGATAATAGTCCAGATTTTTGCCGTAACTCACATAGTTAGTAACCTTCTCCGGATTTGCGAAATGTACCGCCACCAACGCTTTGGGGCAAACCTCGCGCACCGCCTTGGAACCGGCTGACATAAGCTGCATGATTCGCTTCCAACCGCCCACTTTGCTGCTGTCCTCGCCGCACATAGCTCCGTTGGTCTCGTTTCCGATCTGAACCATACCCACATCCACACCGGCATTTTTCAACTTCTGCAGACAATCCTTGGTATACCGGTAGAGCGCATCAGCCTTCGCATCGATGTCCATATTCTTCCACGCCTTAGGCGCCATCTGTTTCGCAGGATCCGCCCAGAAATCGGAATAGTGGAAATTCACTAAAAGCTTCATTCCGTACTGCGTGGCACGCTTTCCGATGGCGATCGCATTCTCAATATCACAGTTTCCACCGCCATAACCTTTGCCGTTCGCATCGAAGGGGTCGTTCCACACGCGCACCCGGATGTAATTGATCCCGTTTTCGCTGAGGATCTGATACACATCCTTCTCATTTCCGTCGTGATCATAATACTTCACGCCGCCCGCCTCAAGTGCCGGGACACAGGACGCATCCATGCCCATAATGAAATCTTTGGGAAGATTCTCCACCTTCTCCACATAGAGCGTCTCGGAGGATACGATATGTTTGCCGGAACGGCTTGAGCAGGCGGTCAGCATCGCTGTCGCCGCCAAAAACATCGCTGCCAGCACAAACAGCTTCTCCATTTTTTTCATAAAACCCCCGTTCTTCTATCTACGATTGCTCTGCACCAACGGCACAGAGCAATCCATGATCATTTATCAATTTACATCATTCTGCCGACACCGGGCTGCTGTTATCCGATTCGTACACTGCCAGTGCGTCGTTTACATAAACCCGGATGCTGATTCCGTCCACGGTGATGGAACCGCTCTCGCGGGCGATCACATCCGCACCTGCACGCTCTGCGTTCGCCACCAGATTCCACTCGCCCTCCAGGGTACAGGGAAGTCCGGTGTTGTGAGGGTTGATCACCACCAACGCCCGGCCGCCCTTGCCGTCATCGAAGATAACGGTCAAGATGCCGCTTCCGGTTTCCTCGGCACTGATCACCTGAGTGTCATTGTCAGTAAAGATATCATACGTCTTTCTCATCTCAATCAGGCCCTTATAGTAGAGCATTGTCTCATACTCGCGGTTACCTTCCTTCAGCACGGACCAGTTAATGTTGTTGATCTCATCGCTGGACTGGTAACTGTTCTCGTCTCCGTCCTTTGTGCGGAGCATTTCCTCGCCGGCCTGCCAGAACGGCGTTCCCTTGGAGATCATGATGATACCTGCGCCCAGGTTGTTCATACGGTTGCGCTGATCATCGCTGTTCGTTCCGTTGGAGAGAAGAAGTTTATCCCACAGGGTGTTGTTGTCGTGGGCGCTCATGTAGTTGATGACCATGGCGTTTTCCACCGTCCAACCCTGTCCGACACCAACGCCGCCCTTGATGCCAAAGATAATGTCAGCCAGTGTATTCTTCGTGGAACCGCTGATATAGCCCTTCGCGGTCTTATCAAATACACTTCCCTTCAGGCCGTCGCGGATGACGTCATTGAATACCGCAACGGAGCCGATCGCATCGCCGGTGGGTTCGATCTTGCTGATGTTCGTCTGGTTTGCCTGAGGGCTTCCGTCAATGGTGGAACCCATCGTCCAGCCCTCGCCGTAAATGATCGCATGGGAATTGATGGCATGTACCGCGCTCTCCACTTCCTGCATAGTCTCCACATCGTGAAGTCCCATCAGGTCAAAGCGCAAACCATCCAGATTGTACTCATCCACCCAGTAAGAAGCGGACTCAACCATATATTTGCCGTACATATATCGCTCGGAAGCGGTATCATTGCCACAGCCGCTGGCGGAAGTATTGGAACCATCGCTGTTATATCGATAATAATAATAAGGAACGATCCGGTTGAGACAGCCGTTCGCATCATAGGTATGATTGTAAACCACGTCCATAATCACACCGATGCCCGCCTCATGAAGCGCCATCACCATCTGCTTGAACTCGCGGATACGCACCTCACCATGATAAGGGTCGCTGGAGTAGCTTCCCTCGGGAACGTTATAGTTCTTAGGGTCGTAACCCCAGTTGAATGCCGCATCCGGATTGGACTCATCCACCGTTGCGTAGTCATATACAGGAAGAAGGTGTACATGGGTGATTCCCAGTTCCTTCAGATAGTCAACGCCAACCGGCTGACCGTGCTCGTTGACCAGTCCGGTCTCGGTAAATGCCAGATATTTTCCTTTGTACTGGGAGGAGGCAATCTTGTTGGAGAAGTCACGCACATGAACCTCCCAGATGATCGCTTCCGTATAGCTGGAAATCGGGTTTTCAAGCACATCCGCTGCCCATCCGTCGGGATTGGTCTGCGCAAGATCCACCACCATGCTACGGTTGCCGTTGACGCCGGCCGCCTTCGCATAGGGATCCACCGCCTCCTGCGTGCCTACCGCAGTCGTAACCGAGTAGGTGTAATAAGTGCCGTGACCACAAGCTTCCGCGTGCTCCCAGACACCCTTTTCTCCTCTCACCATCTCCACAGACTTGTATGCGTCCACGCCGTCGCCCGCCTCAAACAGGTTGAGCACTACCTTTGACGCAGTGGGAGC
>JAFQDI010000033.1 GCA_017416055.1 Lachnospiraceae bacterium | reverse complement strand
CACTACACGGGTATAATCTCTTCTCTTGTAGAACATACCCACATCAAGCCCCAGCACGTTCGCCAGATAGATAGCTCTGCCCATGCCGCCCTCATCGGTACTGATGACCATCATGTGATCGCTATCGACTTGCACATCCTTCTCGGTTGCCAGCATCGCTTTGATGAACTGATAATTGGGATTAAATGTCTCAAATCCGGTCAGCGGAATCGCATTCTGCACTCTGGGATCGTGAGCGTCGAAGGTCAGAATCTGATCAACACCCATCTTTACCAGCTCCTGCAGTGCCAGTGCACAGTCCAGAGACTCTCTGGCGCTTCTCTTGTGCTGACGGCTCTCATACAAAAACGGCATGATCACCGTGATGCGCTTCGCCTTTCCGCCTACTGCAGCGATAATACGCTTCAGGTTCTGGAAGTGGTCATCGGGGGACATATGGTTCTTCTGTCCGCGAAGAGAATAGGTCAGACTGTAGTTACATACATCCACCAGAATATACAGGTCATCACCACGCACGGAGGTCTCGATCACACCTTTTCCTTCACCGGAACCAAATCGAGGAACCTTCGTCTCCACCAGATAAGTGTCACGGTCATATCCCTCATAGAGTGCCGCAGAAGGATTTTTCTTTCCACGCTCCTGTCTCCACTCAACAAGGTATCGATCTACCTTCGCAACCAAGTCCTGACATCCATCTACCGCAATGACTCCCAAAGGTCCTTCCGGCAGCATTCCAAAATTCTTCTCTTCTCCCATAACTTTCCTCCGTCCGTGTTGTCGAAAAAACTACGTTTTATCAAAAAGCATTTCTTAATAAATCGAGACGCATCCTTTATACCACTGTCCGGTATACAAAGTCAATAGCTAGCTGTACTTTTTTCTGTCGCGGATATCCGGTCCAAAAAAACGGATGATCTGATAAGCACTGTTGATCCGGGAAATGATTCTGTCCGCATAGGTATCCCTCAATTCATTCGGTGACAAATTTGTCGAAATCACCGTGGACTGTCCGCGTCTCAACCGCTCGTCCAAACAATGATACAATTCCACATTCGTCATGGAATTGTTCAGCTCGGTTCCCAAATCGTCGATAATCAGCAACTCGCAGTCGCGAATCAATTCCGCCCTGTTGCTCGTCGCCAAATCCTCGCCACCGGACACTCTGGCTGCCGCCAATGTATCCAGCAGGTCCACCGCTGTCATATAAACAACTGACACACTCTGCTCAATCAGTTCCTTCGCAATGCAGTGGGTAAAAAAGGTTTTTCCCACACCGGCAGGTCCGGTGAACAGAAGATTTCCGCCTTTTTCCTTGAACTCCCGGGTAAACTGTCTGCATCGCTCAGCCACCGTCGCCATATAGGCCGGAAGTGTCAACCCGCTCTCACGATTGATCAAAAAATCGGGGTCGTAGTAACGGTCGGTCATCGTGGAAAAATTTTCTTTTTCCAGCTGTCTTTCCAGTCCGCTCTCACGGTATAAAAGAGAGATCGCAAACTGCCTGAAGCATCTGCATTTTTTGCCGTCCGCATAGCCCGTGTCCTTACAAAGCGCACAGTGATACTTCAGTTCCATGTCTTCGGGAGAGAAACCGCAAGCCGCGATCAGCATGTCCCGCTCCTCGCGAAGTTCCTCCAAGCGTCTTTTCGCCTGTCTTCCCTGCTCCTGTCCCAAAAGCGCTGCTCTGGCCAATCCGGCCGCCGCCTCGCTGATCGCCATGTCATAGTCCGCCACCCTGGGTGCCGCCTCATAGATCTGCGCTCTTCGCCGCTCCAGCTCGATCCGATTTTTGCGCTGGCGGGCCTCATAGATCTTCATCACTTCATTATATTGTCCGTTATTCAGCGCCATATTCGTTATTCCTCTTTTTGTGTTTTGGTGAATTTATTGATCGCCTCCGCCATCAGAGGGTCGTTCTGCGCAACGAGACTGTCGTAATCCGTATCGCGCTGCTGATAATTGTGAAAACGGTTCGGCCGCGCAGATGACTTCCCGGCGCGATCGGTATTTGCCGCGGTTCGCTCCGCTCTCTCTTTCTCCCGCTGAAGTCTTCCGGACTGATCCGCCTGTTCGATATCGCTCTTTGTCCGCACCCCACTCTTTTTCCAGGAACTCAGTATCTTGTCCGCATAGGGAAAGCTGGGCTCGTGGATCTGGAACACGGTTCTGTCGCAGGCCTCAATGATCACATCCAGATCAAATCCGTACTGCATCAGCCACTTTTCCATCATTTTCTTTTCGGAATTGTTGGGATTTCGCTTCGTGAGACCAAACGCCTTCATGATCTTCCACATATCCTGGCGATAAACCGTCTGCATCGCCTCCGCCTGTTCGGGAGTCTTAATCCCGCGCTCATGCCACTCCAATGCGATTTTTTCCATCGTGCGCACGCTGGTATATCCGCTCTCCACACAGGTCTCCGCCAAATACTCCAATAGATCCGCTGACATTCCAAGTGCCTCATACAGATACGCAAAAATATTGCAATCCTCTCTGGAAAGGGGTTTCTTTTTGTATGCACTCACAATGCTCAAAAGCTGAGAGAACGCCTCATCCTCCGCCAGTTGTTCCAAACTAAACTTCGCCTCGTCCGTCTGCGAGAACGGTTTCGCCGATGTATAGGTGGCTGCCGTTTCCCTTTCTACTCTTCGCTCTGTGACAGCCTGTTTTTCCGGCACATCACCAAACGCAGTGCTCCCCTGCAAATCCTTAAGTCGAACACCGGACAGTTTCTTCTCCCCATCATAGAACAGGGATACCACGCCCTGCTTTTCCCAGTAGTTCAGTCCCCGGTGTACGTCCTTCTCCGTGCACTCCAAAAAATCTGCCAGTGCAGTGACACTCAAATCCGACTCCGGAGTCTGGAAATACCGCAGCAGCATCAGATATATTTTAATGTACTCGCCGTTTGCCCTCGGCATATACCGGTCAATAAACAAGTTTGACACGGTGGTGGCTTCCACCCGCTCTTCCGCCTCCAGTTTCAGTCTTCCCATTCTGCACTTCCATTTCTAAGGTAATTCAACGACCATTCGGTTCCGTGATTATCATATCATATTCTGTCCGGAGATTCCAGTCGTAGATTTCTTTTTTCTTCTTCTCTTTCGCTTGCGCGCCACCGGTTTGTCCGCATCCTCTGACACGTTCCCGGATAATTCCTGCACAGCCGGTCTAGCCTGCAATTGATTCTGTTTCGGTTGAGGCTTTTCCTGCTGCTTCGTCTGATTCTGTTTTGCCTGATTCTGCTTTTCCTGCTGTTTTGTCTGATTCTGCTTTGTCTGATTCTGCTTTTCTGCCTCCGCTTTTATCTGAGGCTTTTCCTGCTTCATCGGCTTCTGCGCAATTACCACACTGTTTTCCGGACCTCGGTTCGCTTTGTGACGGTTTCTCCGATGATGTGTATCAGGACCGCCGTTTTTCCCTTCACGGCGATTCACATCCTCGCGAAGCAGACGGTAAAGTGCCGCCGCCAGAGGAACGCCAATGAGCATTCCTAAAATGCCGAATAGTCCGCCACCGATCGTGACTGCCGCCAACACCCAAATACCCGGAAGGCCAAGTGATGATCCAACCACACGGGGATAGATTAGATTGCCCTCAAGTTGCTGTAAAATCGTCAGATAGACCACAAACAGCACTGCCTGAAGCGGGGACACCGTCAAGATCATAAATGCTCCCACCACAGCACCGATGTATGCTCCGGCGATGGGAATCAGCGCGGTAAATCCAACCAGCGTACCGATCATCGTCGCGTACGGGAACCGGAAGATAAACATCCCGATCATACACAGACTGCCCAGGATCACTGCCTCAAGGCACTGTCCGACTACGTAGCGGTGGAAGCAATCGTTTAACACATCCAGAATATGACGAGTCTTCTTATTTACATCAGGGCGCAGATATGCGTTCATGATACGGTTTCCCTGATTCATCAGGCGATCTTTTCCAATCAAGAGGTACAATGCAAAAATAATCGCCACAAGAACAGTCACAATGGTAGAGAACACAGAGGTAATTACGCCTGCTACCGTTCCGACTGCGCCGCCGATTCCATTCGTCACAGCCTGGACCGCTTTGTTGATCAGCTCTTGCCAATTAATCGTTTCTAACGTATTCCAGACTTCCACCGGAATCAGTTCCGCCAGAGACTGGTTGTGAGACAAATCCTCCAATGTATTGGGAAGCCAGTCAATCACCAATTGGATCAACAGCTGAACACTGGCCACCAACTCGGGAAGTACCAACCCAATCACCGCCGCCGCAATGCCAAGCAACGTCACAATCGCCAACACGAGGCAAATGATCCTTCTGCTTTTTTTGACTGCTTTACTTCTCGCCCCGGGGAACCAAAGACGCTCATAAAAACTCATCAGGATGTTGAGCACATATGCAATGATTACTCCGATCAACAAAGGTGCTGCCGCTCCGACAATCAGCCATGCCCATTTTGTCACACTGTTCCAGTAGTAAATTCCCAGAAACACCAAAAATACACTGATTCCTACACGGAAACAATTCTTCCATTCAACTTTCACGTAAATCCTCCCGTCTGTTCGGCAAATTATTTCTCCATTCGTCCAACTGTCCTCTGATTCGACACTTATCCACAATTTACGTACATTTACAGTGGACAACTCTGTGGATTACTTGTGTGGATAACAATGTGGATAATGTGGATAACTATCGATGAAGAAGGTCATCTCCAATGTTTACAACGTTTCCCGCCCCCATAGTTATCAACATATCTCCGGGGATAAGTCTCTCCATCAAGTACTCCTCAATCTCCTCAAAGGATTCCAGATAGATCGCTTTTTTCCCCATTTGCGCCAAATGTTCGACAATATCTGCGGAGCTCACCCCGTAAATGTCCTCCTCTCGGGCCGGAAAAATCTTCGCCAGCACCACCTCATCCGCAATGCAGAGAGCTTCCGCAAATTCGTGCAGCAGCGCCTTTGTCCGGGTATAAGTGTGAGACTGGAACACACACCACAATCTTCCGCGCTTCATCGTCTGTGCAGCACGCAATGTTGCCTCGATCTCATCGGGATGATGTGCATAGTCATCAATGATCGTCGCACCATTCACCTCGCCCTTATATTCGAAACGACGCTCCGCTCCGGTAAACTCTCCGAGTGCTTCCGCGATCACTGCAGGAGAAATGCCACATTCATCTGCAATCGCCGCAGCCGCCAGTGCATTCATCACATTGTGCTCCCCTGGCACTTTAAGGGTAATATCGCACCATCTCTCCCCGGCGCGGTAAATCACAAAACGATTCTTTCCGTTTTCATTACACAGTTCCGCGCGATAATCCGGATGACCTCCGTGAATGCCGAAAGTGCGTACACGGCAGGAAAGGTCTTCGGTCAATTCCGCAAGCCGCTCGATCTCTTCATTGATCACCAGAAGGCCGCCCTTTGGAACCAGCTTCGCAAATTCGTGGAAGGAATGCCGGATATCATTGATATCCTTAAAGAAATCCAAATGATCCTCGCGGACATTTAAGATCGCCGCGATCGTCGGGAAGAAGGACAAAAAGCTGTTGGTGTACTCACAAGCCTCGGTGATAAAGGTTCCTGTTCCGCCGAGCCGGATATTGCCACCGATGGAGTGCAAAATGCCGCCTACGCTGATCGTGGGATTTGCATCTGCCTTCATAAAGATCTCGGACACCATAGACGTTGTCGTTGTCTTTCCGTGGGTTCCGGAAATTGCGATCGCCGTCTCATAGTTATGCATCATCTGCCCAAGCAGTTCCGCACGGGTCAACATGGGAAGCCCCAATTCCACCGCACGCACATACTCCGGGTTATCCGAACGGTTCGCTGCCGTATAGACGACGATTCCACTCTCCGAAGTGATATGGTCTGTTTCCTGTCCAATATACACGGTAGCACCATGCGCCACCAGATGCTCGGTCAATGTAGATGCCTGCCAATCCGATCCGGATACGGTAAAGCCTCTCTGCAGAAGCACCTCAGCCAATCCGCTCATGCTGATACCGCCGATTCCGATAAAATGTACGGCTGACGGTCGATCAAAATCAATCTGTATCATTTCCCTCTCCTTGCTGCTCGTTCAGGATTCTCTCTTTTACCACTGCCACGGTCTGGGCAATCGAACGCCTGCCCTCCTCAATGATCATATCTGAGCTTTCCCGATAAAGCGGTACTCGCTCGTTATATAAGTCTTTCAGCGTCATTCCCGGTTTCAACACCACACCGCGCGCTACCAAATCGCCCAGGCGTTGCTTCAGTGTCTGATAACTCACATCCAGAAAAATAACGGTTCCGATTGAGCGCAAATGTGCGATTGCCTCCGGCTCATAGCAGACACTTCCTCCCGGTGCAATCACCGTGCGATGAACATTAAGGCTGCACAGTGCCGCACTTTCCACCTGTTTAAATCCGTCATTGCCGCATTCGGCGATGATTTCCTTCAGGGTCTTTTTGTGGCACTCCTCAATCACATGGTCGCCATCTACAAACTCATATCCGAATTCCTTGGCCAAACGCATCCCGATTGTGCTCTTGCCCGATCCGGGCATACCCACTAATATAATATTATCCCAATTATGTCCCATATTTTCAGTCTCTTATCTTTATCGTTTTATAAACTCTGCCAAACATCCATCAGCACAGGAATCAGCTGCTTTTTGCGTGAAACCACACCGGGTAAAACCCCTGATTTTTCCTCCATCAATGCCTCGGGGAATGCTGTTTTCAGCAATTTGAGTGCTGTCTGTCCATCACAGAGCACCTCACTGTACTCATGAAGAATACTGGTCAACATGATGAAGAACATGTCGGTTCCACGTCTTCCGCTCATTTTATCCATGTAATCCAGCACTTTCTTTTTGACCTCGGCAAGCTCCACCTCGTCAAGTGAACTGATCTGACCGATGCCGACCGTGGTTCCTTCCCAGTCAAACACTTTATAGTCCTGATAGAACAATTCCTGCCCTGTCTTATTTTTCAGTTTGCTTCCCGCGGCAAACATCTCCTTGCCCAAGGCATCCGCGTCTACCCCCGCGATCGCTGCCAGCTCAAGTGCTGCCGCCTTATCCACCGGCGTACAGGTCGGAGACCGGAACAAAAGCGTGTCTGAGATGATCGCAGAACAGAGAAGACCTGCTGTCCGCGCATCCACTTCTACTCCCTCCTCACGGTACATCTGATAAATGATCGTCGCAGTACATCCCCAGGGCTGATTGCGGAAATAAACCGGCTGAACCGTCTCAATCGCTGCCAGGCGATGATGGTCAATGATTTCAACAATCTCCGCATTCTCGATACCTTCCACCGCTTGGGCGCGCTCGTTGTGATCCACCAAAATCACCTGTTTTCTCTTCATTCCCAGCAGGTTTCGTCTGGAGATCATTCCGTAATAATCACCGTTCTCATCCAAAACAGGGAATCCGCGAAAACGTTCCTTTGCCATGATCTCGCGAATCTCGTGTACATCATCATCCACACTGAACTTGACCAGTCCGGAGGTCTTCATGAAATGGCTGATCGGCATGCTCTGATTGATCAGACGCGCCACAGTGAAGGTCTCATAAGGGGTGGTAATCACTGCGCAGTTTTTTTCTTCTGCCAGTTTCTTGATCGTCACAGAGATCGGCGCACCGTTCGTCACCACGATACAGTCTGCGTTCATCTCAATCGCACAGAGCTGGGACTCGTAACGGTTTCCCTGGATGACCAGATCATGCTCCTTGATGAAGTTCTCCATCAAGTCCGGATTTGCCGCTGCCACCAGAACATTTCCTTTGTCAAAGATGGCATCCGGATCACCTACCACCATCTCGCCTTCCAACGTCTCAATAATATTCCGGTAAGAGGTCTTTGCCTCCGCCAAAATATGATTATCATACACATTCATGTAGGAGTTCGCAATGTCCCCCATGGTGATCAGGCCCTCAAGTCGTCCATCCTGTGTGATGGGAAGAGTCACCATACCGCTGCCCTTCATCAAGGCCCACGCCTTCTTCAGGGAAATATTTTTGTCAACGCCCGGGCTTCGGTGAATATCAATATCCTTGATCTGAGTTCCAATCGACTCGAAAAACATCGGTTCTTCTTCACCAAATCGATCAAGCACGTACTTCGTCTCCGGGCTCACTGCTCCCGCTCTTCCGGGAACATGCGCCTTTCCGGTCACAATGGTCTTCAATCTGGCGTATGCGATTGCAGAACAGATCGAATCGGTATCCGGATTGCGATGGCCAATCACGATGGTTTTTCCTGCTTGTTCCATGATATTCCCTCTCTTTCTCCTGAATCCAACATCCACGCACGTCTGCGCGGAGCGGTTTTTCTTCACAGAAACGAAGTTTCCTATGAAGCAAGAAAAGGCTGCCTCAGAGTATCTCCGAAACAGCCTGCCTGTGTCTATTATTCTGCTTCTTCCGCACTCATAATGCCTGCATCGTCAGATACGATATAGGTGGTTGAGCTGTAGCTGGGCAGAGAATTGATATATGCGTTGTACTCATTGCGAATGGTCAAACCGATAGCTCCGACTGCTCCAACTGCCAACACCACTGCAACCACAATAGCGATTACTTTATTTCTGGCCTGCTGTTTTTTCTTCTTCGCGATCAATTCTTTACGATTCGCCTTTTCTTCTTTGTACTTATTCACTTTCTCCTGACTCATCTATGTATCCTGCCTTTCCGCGTAAAGTCATTTTATTCAGATACCAAACATCATAGCACACTTAAAAAAAATATTCAAGTGATTCTCTCGGAAAACATTCGCTTTCACATAAATTTCATCTGTTGTTCAGTACCAATTTTGCCGCACCGTAAATTCCGGCATCATTGCCAAGCGTCGCCAACGTGATCTTTGCCGCCTTTTCTCTGGGTTTAACATAACCCTCATAATGTTTCCTGATCTTATCGAGCAGAAACTCCCCGGCCTTGGATACGCCGCCACCGATGACATAAACCTCGGGATCGACGGTGTAGGACACATAAGTCAGTCCCAATGCAAGATAGTCCATGGCCTCATCCACCACAGAATCCGCCAAACAATCTCCCGCTTTTGCGGCATCCAGAACATCCTTTGCCGTCAATGTATCTTTCTCGCGGAGAACAGATGCCTCATCCGACGCTGCCATATGACGCTTCGCAAGACGAACTAAACCGGTCGCAGAGGAATACAACTCCAAACAACCGTAGCCGCCACAATTGCACCTTTCCGTCTCCTGACGATTCACGGGGAAGTGGCCGAGTTCGCCGCCCATCCCTTTGCTTCCAACCATCACCTCGCCGTTGAGGATAATACCACAACCAACCCCGGTTCCCAGTGTCGCCATTGCAACGCTGTTATATCCTTTGCCGCCACCCTGCCAATATTCGCCGAGAGCTGCGACATTCGCATCATTTCCTCCCTTGACCGGAATGCCTTTCAGCAGCTTCTCCAGTTCCCTCGCAGGATTCAGATCGCGCCAACCTAGGTTTACACACATCGCTACCTGGCCGTCAGGCATCATTGCTCCCGGAACACCTATTCCTGCGCCAAGAATTTCTTCCGCAGGAATGTCCTTCTCCCGAAGCTTTTCCAAAACTGCATCTGCGATATCAGGAAGAATGTTCTTTCCGCCATTCTCAATCCGAGTCGGAATCTCCCATTTCTCCAAAAGAGTTCCATCTTCCGTGAAGATACCCAGCTTAACGGTAGTACCTCCAACATCGATTCCTATACACGTTTTCATCTCTTCTCCATTTCGCCGCTAATCGTTTCTACGATCGGCCCTTTCACGCGAGATATGCTTTCAATTCGTCCACCTTGTCCAGGTGCTCCCAAGCCAAATCAAGATCATCGCGTCCAAAATGGCCGTAAGCTGCAGTCTGCTTGTAGACCGGCTTTCTCAGATCAAGCATACGGATGATTCCGGCGGGACGCAGGTCAAAATGCTTTCGGATGATCTCCACCAGCTTTTCATCGGATACTTTTCCGGTGCCGGAGGTGTCCACCATGATGGAAGTGGGGCGTGCCACACCGATTGCATAAGAAAGCTGTATCTCACACTTGTCCGCCAGGCCTGCTGCAACAATGTTCTTTGCCACGTAGCGGGCTGCATATGCTGCGGAGCGGTCCACTTTCGTGCAGTCCTTTCCGGAGAATGCACCACCGCCATGGCGTGCATATCCACCATATGTGTCTACGATAATCTTTCTTCCGGTCAGACCGCTGTCTCCGACAGGTCCTCCGATAACAAAACGTCCGGTGGGGTTAATATAAAACTTGGTCTGATCATCGATCAGCTCTGCGGGCAGAACGGGATCCATCACATATTTGCGCACATCCTCATGAATCTGCTCCTGAGTCACATCCGGGTCATGCTGGGTGGAAATAACTACCGCATCCAGACGAACGGGTTTTCCGTTCTCATCGTAT
>JAFQDI010000032.1 GCA_017416055.1 Lachnospiraceae bacterium | reverse complement strand
TGACAGAAAACCCTTGATTTATCAGGAGAACGGTCACATTGCGATTGACTGTGGCTGTGTATTCGGCGGAAGTCTGGCAGCGTATTGCGTGGAGACAGGTGAGGTTACTTACGTAAGTTCGAAAGCTTAGATTGAATAGAAAAGGTTTTCATATAACGCGAAAGGGGTTTGATAAAATGGCAAAATTAGAGCGAACTTTACATGGAAATTTTGACACCATCCTGAGAAGAATTTCAGATGGAATCGTAAACGGCAGTGTCTCCGCATCGTTAGAAGACACCAGCGATTTTAGCAGTAACGGTGCACGTTGCAGTGTGCGAGTCTTTGAACGCTACAGTTATGCCGGTGGCAACCGCGTCAGCATGAATGTGACATTGTTTCAGGGAGGACCGGAGGAACCGATTCGTCTGTCTGCAATCACATCGGGTGGTAGTCAGGCCCTGTTCTGGAAGGTAAATACCTGGGGTGAGGAGACGTTTTTGGAGAAACTGAGGGAGATCATTGGATGAAATATTTTACCAAAGAATGGTATGATCTGATGCAGCGCCAGTTTAGTACTTCCGGCCTGCGCCGGATACCGGACAAACCGTATTCTGACGGGGAGATTAAGCAGTTTTACCATCAGCAGCTGCAGGAAGAGATTGAGCGGGACCGGAAGATCTATGATACACCTCCGGTATTGTTAGATGATTCGGAATTGCTTCGTCCCGAAGTGTTTGATCCCGGCGACTGGCTGTTTGTGAATGAGGAAACCGGTGAGTGCATCCATCCGGAAACGGCAATGGAAGTGCGGGACCGGTTGAAGAAGGAGCATGAGGAAGCGATGGAACGATTTCGGAATCGTCTGCCGTTTGACCCCACAGAAACCATCGAATGTTTTCGGATGTGTTATCGCATGGGCGTGCGTCATGCTGCGTCAAACTATCCGGACTGGGTCGCAGAGACGGTGGATAAGCGTCTGCTTGCCCTTATGATGATGCCGGAGAGTGCCTATCAGAGGCTTAAGAAGGAAGAGCAGAAGAATCGCAGAGCCTTTGAACGGATCAATAAAACGGCTGAGGAGGAGTTGAGCCGGCAGGACATTCCGGAAGAGATTCGTTTGCGGTTTTGTTTCCATGATGCGAATGTGTTGGAGTTAAAGAAGGTGCGGGGCGATGTAGAACTTTTCCTCAGAAGGGATGGTTACTGGCCGGAGCCTTATCTGAAAGTGATTTTCCGGGGAGTGACAAAGTTTGAGCGTGAAAAGGGTCTGGTGTTGAGAAAGAAGGTAGATGAGGACGGAGTAGGTTCAAACTGCCGGTATCTGTACGACGAACTGTATCGCACAGAAGACGGATATGAGGTGCATATGCTACTGTGGACGATGAAGGAACTGAGGTATGTGACGGTCCGGTGCCGAGATATTTTATAGATACTTTTTTCGACAAAAACAGAAATAATTCCTCCAAGCACATAGATTTTTTTCGGATAATATGTTACAATACTAGCCACTAGTGCAGATAGTAGCAGATATGGAGGTAACCGGCGAAGATGGAAAGAAAAAAGCTGATTGAATTTCGCAATATCGTCAAAAGTTTTGACGGGCAGATCGTCTTAAAGGGCATAAATCTGGATATTTATGAAAAAGAGTTTGTCACCCTCTTAGGTCCCAGTGGTTGTGGAAAGACCACATTGCTTCGTATTCTCGGCGGTTTCCTCGAACAGGATGAGGGAAGTGTGATCTTCGACGGTGAGGAGATCAGCAAAAAGCCTCCCTATGAGCGCGAATTGAACACTGTTTTCCAGAAGTATGCACTGTTCCCGCACATGAGTGTATATGAAAATATTGCTTTCGGGCTGAAGATTAAGAAGATGAGTAAAGATGTCATTGACCAAAAGGTCATGAAGATGCTCAAACTGATCGGACTGGAGGGTTATGAGAAGAAGAATACGACCCTGCTTTCCGGCGGACAACAGCAGCGTGTGGCGATTGCCCGTGCGTTGGTAAATGAGCCGAAGGTTTTGCTTTTGGACGAGCCGCTGGCAGCATTGGATCTCAAACTGCGTAAAGAGATGCAGTACGAGTTGAAGCGTATCCAGCAGGAGGTCGGCATCACCTTTATTTTTGTCACCCATGATCAGGAGGAAGCCCTGACGATGTCAGATCAGATCGTGGTCATGAAGGGCGGCGAGATTTTGCAGGTGGGCAGCCCGGAAGACATTTATAACGAACCCGCGAACCGCTATGTTGCCGGCTTTATCGGTGAGAGCAATATTTTGCCCGGTGTGATGTTGGAGGACTATAAGGTTCGTTTTGACGACATTACGTTTGACTGTGTGGATTTTGGCTTTAAGAAGGACGAGCCGGTGGATGTGGTCATCCGTCCGGAGGACATCGATATTGTGCCTGTAGAGCAGGGAAAGATGACCGGTGAGGTTTTGAGTACCCTCTTTAAGGGCGTACATTACGAGATCATCGTGGAGACCGTTCCGGGCACACATGTTACAGTGAATATGCATGTCATCGGCAACCGCGATGTGGTTAGCGATGACGGAAAAGAGAAGATGAGTGCGAATGATTTCTATGTAGACATCGAGGATGTGAAGAATCTGGATGACAAGGAGATCATCGCATTGTCCAACGCGCAGGCATGGAATCCGGAGACCGATGAATATATGTCTATCGCGAAGATCGAATGCGAATTGCAGGAAGAGATCGGAGAGTATCCGGTTCGCTTTACTTCTGCGAACGGTACCAGTATTGAGCGGAAGATTTTTGTGGTTAATCAGTCTTTTGTCAAGAACGAAAAGAAAAACGAGGCGATCATGGCGTTCAACTTCTTCAAGACCGTGGACGAGATTCAGGAATCTCAGGCACTCGATACCGATCTGAAGACATGGGCGAACGCACAGGGCTGGAAGCTCAGTGATGAGAACCAAAGCATTGATATCAGTGTGGATTATGACTTTGATCCGGAAAAGGTAAGGGAGGGTGTATATAAAATCAGCTTCTGGACCACCGGACGTGAATTCAAGATCCATACAACCGATTACTCTGCTGTGGGTGAGCAGGTCGGTCTGACCTTTTTCCCCGAGGATATTCATGTGATGTCAAGGATGGTATTCTGATGAAAAAGTTTGCACAGTTGGCGATTCCTTATATTATCTGGGCTGCATTGATGCTGGTGCTCCCGATGGCGCTGATCGCACTGTACTCATTCATGGAACATGGAAATAGTATTGTGTCGTTCTCCCTTACGTTGGAGCATTACGTGAAGTTTTTCACCGATCCGGATTTTCTTGTGATTTTGTGGAG
This sequence comes from Lachnospiraceae bacterium, assembly GCA_017416055.1. The sequence goes on along the minus strand of JAFQDI010000032.1, from coordinate 803 downwards.
ATCGTTGTTGATCGCAGTCAAGACAACGGTCATCTGTCTGCTGCTCGGCTATCCGGTGGCATACTTTATTGCGCGAAGCAGTGAGCGCGTGCAGAATATTTTGGTGCTGTGCATCACGATGCCCACGTGGATCAACATGTTGGTGCGCACCTACGCATGGATCGGACTCTTAAGTGAGGGCGGTCTGGTTCAGCGTGTTTTGAGTATTTTTGGTTTGGGAGAGGTGGAACTTTTATATACGGAGGGTGCTGTTTTGCTCGGAATGGTATACAACCTCATCCCGTTTATGATTTTGCAGATCAACACATCTCTCTGCAAGATGGACAACTCTCTGCTGGAGGCCAGTGCTGATCTCGGTGCCAGCCCGGCGAAGACATTCATGCGGGTCACTTTGCCGTTGTCCATTCCCGGAGTGATCAACGGAATTACATTGGTGTTCCTGCCGGCGATCAGTTCCTTCTTTATTCCCAAGCTTTTGGGCGGTGGACAGTATTTCCTGATTGGAAATCTGATTGAGAACCAGTTTATCACCGTCGGAGAGTGGAATTTCGGAAGCGCGATTTCCATGATCATGGCGATCATGATGATTCTTCTGATGATGGCAGTGAAGAAGGTCGAAGACCGGAATCACGCCGGAAAGGAGGATTGACCGGATGAAAAAAAATAAGCGTCCAATTGGAAAAGCACTGACGATCCTGATGGTTGTGTTTTTCTATCTTCCGATCCTGTACATGATGGTGTTTTCCTTCAATGAAGGAAAATCACTGACCGCATTCAGTGGGTTTTCCTTGCGCTGGTATAAG
>JAFQDI010000031.1 GCA_017416055.1 Lachnospiraceae bacterium | reverse complement strand
TCCTGTCCTTCCCTGATCAAGCAGGGCGTGGTTTGTGACGGTCTGGTGGAGTTAGTGGATATCGCGCCGACGATTCTGGAATTGATGGGCTACGAGGTTCCTTATTATATGCAGGGCAAGAGCTTCAAGAAGATTCTGACCGGCGAGGCGGACCCGAACCACTTCAAAGACTCCGTGTATAGTGAGTTCTATAGCTGCCTGGTAGGCTGCCATGAGGACATCTTTGCGACCATGTATTTCGATGGACGGTTTAAGCTGGTGACCTATCACGGAAAGGATTACGGAGAGCTTTATGACTTGAAGAATGATCCGAACGAGTTTGACAACCGTTGGGACGATCCGGAGTACGCGCAGCTGAGAGGAATTCTGCTGAAGAAGAGTTATGATCAGGCGATCTTAAATACGAGAGATTTCTCGATGCATAAGGTATATACGTTCTGATTTACTTGAAAAGAGCCTACATGGAAGAATAAAATCCATGAGAAAAGCAAACACTATAGGAGAGAAAGACAAAACCCTCATTTTAAGGGGCAAAAGTGCATGGCGCACCCTTAAAATGAGGGTATACTAATGTCGGAGAGAAAAAATGCCGATGGGGAACAGATGTTATTCCTCATACACCGCTTTCGCGAACACTTCCTGGTAATATGCAGGGCCTTCGTTCCATCTCTGATAGGTCTCAGGGAAGTCTTTCATCTCCACATCCCAGCTATCATCCAGCTTCTCCATGATCTCATAGAGGCGCTTGCGATGCGCACGAACAATGTCCAGATATTTGGAATTATCCACGAGGGTGTACTGCTCGTAGGGATCATTTTTGAGATCAAACAGCTGGAAGGGTGCGCCGCATTTTTCCACGTAGAGGTAGTCTTTGGTGCGGAATCCGCGCTCAGGGAAGGGTTTCTGGTCGGTGAGCAGTTCCAGAATGCGGTCGGTCTCCGGTGAGGTCTTCGGCATCTGGAAGTATGCGTAGTCATCCAGGGTCTCGTCGGCACCGCTCTCCATCACCTTCTTAAGGCTCTTGCCGGGCATGAAGTCGGGCACGGGCACGCCGCAATAGTCCAGAATCGTCGGGGTGACAGCGACGGAGGGATCCACGATCTGATCCACGGAAGCGCATGCAGCCTGACCGGGATAATGGATGATCATCGGCACGTGGGCAGAGCTGCGGTAGGCCAGCTTTTTGTCCGACAGGCCGAACTCAAAGCCCATATCACCGTGGTCGCTGACCAGAATGAACAGGGTGTTGTTCCACAGATCTTTTTCCTTTAACCGGGAAATGATTCGGCCAACCTGCTCATCCACACAAGTCACCATGCCGTAGTACATGGCGAGGAACTCCCGGGCCCGTTGCTCACACTGAGGCGGAACCGTGGGAGGAAGCGTGATGTCGTCGGGGCTGTACATATATTTATAGTGGTCCGGCTGGTCGTTCACCGGCGGGTGAGGCAGGCCGTAGCAGAGCATGCCAAGGAAAGGTACTTCGTCGTCGGCAGCGCGCTCAATGAAATCCAGGAGCTGATCGGTTTGGTACACCGGCTCGAATTTCTCGGACTTGTAAGGGGTCGGATTCTCCCCGCGATAGTAGACACTGTTCAGATATTTGTGGCCGCGGCTGTAGCCGACGAACTCGTCAAAGCCGAGCTGATATTCCTTCGGAACGGGATCGAACTTTTTGCCGCCATCCAGGTGCCATTTGCCGATCCACGCGGAGCGATAACCCTCGGGTTTGACCATGTTAGGCAGGAACTCCTGGTTCAGCGGGATCGCGTAATGGTTGCAGAGCATGCCGGTTTTGTGGGCGTATTTGCCGGTCATCAAAGAAGCTCTGAAGGGGCAGCACAGAGGGAAAGAAGTGTAGGATTCGGAGAAATTTACGCTCTCCTGAACCAGATCATCGATATTCGGGGTCTTGCAGACGGAGTTTCCGGTGAAAGACAACGCATCGTAACGCATCTGATCGGGGTAAATCAGTACAATATTCGGCTTGCTCATGTTCATACAGTCTCCTTTGTCGTTTATTCTGTTTTTCATTATATCTGAAATTTTGGCAAACGTAAACCGTTTCATGAAAATTGTTTTACTATTGTTTTCTGTGATGGGCAATAATAGAGGATATCTTTTTGTGAGGTGAAATGGTATGCTCAATTTTTTTATGGGATGGTATATGAAGTGCCAGTCGGATACTCAGTCGTTCGCGGTGATACCGGCTGTTCATCGGGCGAGGCGAAGATGCACCTGCTCGGTTCAGGTGATCACAGATGACGGCGCATGGACGGTGACGTTTCCGGGGCGGGCATTCCGGCGAACAAAGAGACGGATAGAGATCGGTGAAAGCACATTTGATGAGAAGGGAATGCGACTGGAGATAAACACGCCGGAGCTTAACGTGAAGGGAAAATTGAAATTTGGTCCGCTCACGCCGTTAAAGTATGATATCATGGGGCCGTTTTCTCTGGTTCCGTTTATGGAATGCCGACATGGTGTGTGGAGTATGCGGCATTCAGTCAATGGAACGGTGTTCGTCAACGGTCAGCGGTATTCGTTTCGCAATGCCTGCGGTTACTGGGAGGGGGATCGGGGACGGTCGTTTCCGAAGGAATATCTCTGGACACAGTGCAGCTTCAGGGAGGGGGCTCTGATGTTGTCGGTTGCGGACATACCGATTGCGGGCATTCAGTTTACCGGGATCATCGGTGTGGTATGGTGGCGGGGGAAGGAGTATCGGCTGGCAACCTATCTGGGTGCGAGGGTGGTTGCACAACATGACCGACGGGTTTGTATTCGTCAGGGAGATTTGGAACTGGAGGCGCAATTGCTGGAAACAAAAGAGCGTACGCTGAGTGCGCCGAAACAGGGAGCGATGGTGAGGACCATCCGCGAAAGTGTGGCCTGCCGTGCAGGCTACCGGTTCCGGAAGCGAGGGCGAACGCTCTTTTCGTTTGTGTCGGATCGGGCATCGTTTGAGTATGAGTCCCCGTCATAGTGGTTTGGGAATATGGACTCAATCCCGCCACTTCGCGATCAGGCTTCTGATCTGATCGGTAAGTTTTGCGTTGTCGTTGTTGGGCTTTCCCATCCTGCTCTTTGCAAGGCGCAGGAGTTCCTCGGCGGCAGCTACCAGTTCGTTGTGAACCAGCTTTGTGCGCGCACTCGACTTGGTCAGCTTCGGCTGCTCGATGGGCATACCGTCGGCGTAGATGGTCATCTTTCCGGTGATCAGGTCATATTCCGTGCCACTATAGGGCGCGTCTGCGGTGTAGCCTTTCTCGATCAACAGTTCTCGGAAGGTCTCGCAGGAAGCGTGGTCGCCGTGGTTGATGAAGACCATGGACGGTTTTGCCTGAAAGCCTTCCAGCCAGCGGATGAGTCCCTTTTGGTCTGCGTGGCCGCTGGTGCCGCGAAGGGTACAGATCTCGGCGTTGACCGCGATCTCTTCGCCGAAGAGTTTTACGCTCTTCACACCGTCCAGCAGTCTGCGTCCCAAAGAACCGGCGGCCTGATAGCCGACAAACAAAATGAGGCTGTTTTCCTGCCAGAGATTGTGCTTTAGGTGGTGGCGGATACGTCCCGCCTCACACATGCCGCTGGCAGAGAGGATAACTTTAGGTCGAGGGTCGAAGTTGATCTGCTTCGAGTCATCGGCAGTCTGGGAAATCTGAATGCCGTTGAACCACAGGGGGTTGATGCCCTGATTGACCAGAGATAGGGTTTCCTCGTCGAAGCAGGAATTGTCACACTGCATGAAGATAGCGGTGGCTTCCACAGCCAGCGGACTATCCACATACACCGGAAAATAGTCATGGTTTTTGATCAGCTTTCGCTGCTTGATCTCGCGGATTGCGTAGAGCATCTCCTGTGTGCGCCCGACTGCGAAAGAGGGGATGACCACATTGCCGCCGCGGTCTAAGGCGCGCTGAATATATCCCGCCAGCTCGGCGATCACATCACCGCGGACCTCCTCGTGGAGACGGTCACCGTAGGTGGACTCAATGACGAGATAGTCGGTTTCCTCCACATTCTGTGGATCCTTGATGATGGGCTGGTTGGTGTTGCCCACGTCGCCGCTGAACACAATCTTTTTCGTGACATTGCTCTCAGTCAGCCAAAGTTCAATGCAGGCGGAACCTAAAAGATGGCCCACGTCGGTAAAACGCATGTCGATACCCTCTGCGGGATGGATCATATCTCCATAGCGACAGCGGCGGAACAGACGAATCGTATTTTGTGCGTCCTCCACGGTGTACGTAGGTTCCGGCGCTTTTTCGCCGGCGCGCTCGGCCTTCCTTGCCTGCCACTTCGCCTCAGACTCCTGAATGTAGGCGGAATCCTGAAGCATAATATTGCACAGGTCGGTCGTGCCCTCCGTCGCGTAGATGGTGCCGCGGAATCCGTCCTTGTAAAGCTTCGGCAACATGCCGGAGTGATCGATATGGGCGTGGGTCAGAAAGACCGCTTCGATGCTTGAGGCAGGAACCGGCAGGGCGATATTTTGGAACATATCCTTGCCCTGCTCCATGCCGCAGTCCACAAGATAATACTTGTTCTGAACTTCCAGCAGGGTGCAGCTTCCGGTAACTTCATGGGTTGCTCGGATAAATTGGATTTTCATTGACTTCACCTCCTACTTTATTTTATAATAAGCAAGAGGGGATTTCAATATTCTTGAGGGAAAGCAATCCTTAAATTTTTTGAACATGATCAGAGAGAGGAAACAGCGGGATTTACAAATTTGTACAATCCGGTAATGACAAAGAGAAATCGTTTTGCTATAATATAATTAATGTTTGTTTACGGGAAACCGGCCATGAAGAGAGGACAGAAAAATGAACGTGATTTTGGGCGTAGATATCGGTGGATCGACCACGAAGATTGTTGCCTTTGAACAGTCGAAGCGGATTTTAAAGACGCTTCAGGTGAGGGCGGGAGATCAGATCACCTCCCTGTACGGAGCGATCGGCCATATTTTATACGAGTGTGAGTTGACCCTTTCCCAGGTGGAAGCTTTCGTGCTCACCGGCGTGGGGGCGACGATGGTGAAGGGAGATATTTACGGGATCCCGACGATCCGCGTGAAGGAGTTTGAGGCGATTGGACTGGGTGCGCAGGAACTGACCGGTATGCAGGAGACGCTTGTGGTCAGCATCGGAACCGGAACGGCTTTTGTCATGGTGAACGGAAAAGAGTGCCGACATATCGGTGGCAGTGGTGTGGGCGGCGGAACGCTCACCGGCATTTCCTCCCGACTGTTGGGCGAGACGCATATTGATGCGATCGTGGCGATGGCGAAAAAGGGAAGCCTGCGGCAAGTGGATTTGGCGATCTGCGATATCAGTGAAGAGGAGATTCCGTCACTGCCTCCTCATGTGACGGCGGCGAATTTCGGAAAGGTAGAGAGCACCGCGGCGAAGGAGGACCTGGCGGCAGGCTTGATTAATATGGTATTTGAGACGGCAGGCTCACTGGCGGCGTTTGCCTGCAAAAACACGGAGATCAAAAAGATCGTGGTGACCGGAACGGTGGCGACGCTTCCTCAGGCGCAGTCTATCCTGGACGGGGTGGCGACGCTTCACGGGATAGAGTTTATTATCCCTGAGCAGGCGGCGTTTGCGACGGCAATCGGTGCTGCGGTGCTATATTTCACATCTTGAATCGGATGTGATCGGAAGAAATGATTTATTAATTTAAGGAAGAGATCCATCAAAAAAGGAGGAAACAGGATGAAAAAACTGGGATTTGGTATGATGCGTCTGCCGATGGTGGGCGAGGAAGTGGATATCGCGCAGACAAAGGAGATGGTGGATCGCTTTATGGCGGCGGGATTCACCTACTTTGACACGGCGCACGGGTACATCAGCGAGAAGAGTGAGCCGACGGTGCGCGAGTGCCTGGTGGAGCGCTATCCCAGAGAGGCCTATGTGCTGACGGACAAGCTGACCGGAGGTTATATTGAGAAGGAGGAGGACATCCGTCCGTTTTTCGAGAAACAGTTGGAGATTTGCGGCGTAGATTATTTCGACAATTATCTGCTCCACGCGGTGAATGCGAAAAACTGTGTGAAGTATGAAAGCTGCAATGCCTTTGGGGTGTTGAAAGACCTGAAGGCCGAAGGAAAGATCAAACGCATGGGCATGTCTTTTCACGACAAGGCTGAGGTGCTGGACCGGATTTTGACGGAGCATCCTGAGATTGAAGTGGTGCAGATACAGTTCAACTATGTAGACTATGATGACCCGAATGTGGAGAGCTTTAAGTGTTATCAGGTGTGCGAGAAGCATGGAAAACCCGTGCTGATCATGGAGCCGGTAAAGGGCGGCAATCTGGTAGATCTTCCGGAGGAGGGTAAGAAAGTCCTGGATGAGTTGAAGGGCGGCAGCTATGCCAGCTATGCAATCCGGTTTGCGGCATCCTTCCCTCAGGTGGAGCGGGTGCTCAGCGGGATGAGCAACCTTCAGCAGATCGACGACAACATTAGCTTTATGCAAGAGTTTGTTCCGCTTTCGGAGCGGGAGCATGAAGCGGTGGCGCGTGTTCGCGAGATTTTGAAAAATCAGGGTGGAATTGCCTGCACCGCATGCGAGTACTGTGTCGACGGCTGCCCGAAGAGGATCCCCATCCCGAAGCTTTTTTCGGCCTACAACACGCAGAGCCGTTATCAGAACTGGAACGGAAAAAAACGATACGCGAATCAGACAGCAAACCGCGGAAAGGCATCCGATTGCATCGGCTGCGGAAAGTGTGAGCGGGTTTGCCCTCAGAATCTGGCGATTCGCGACGAACTGAAGAAAGTAGCGGAATTGTTTGAATAATTGACGAAGACGAAAGGCCTGTCCCACGTAGTGTGCGACAGGCCTTTCGGTCTACTCGGAAAGATCCTGAAATAAAAGACCGATGGACCAGATGGCGGATAATCCGACCAGGGTGTACACAATGCGGCTGACAACGGAATCCATACCGCCGAACAGCCAGGCGACCAGATCGAACTGGAAAATACCGATCAGTCCCCAGTTGATTCCGCCGACGATCAGCAGCGCCAGTGCGATTTTATTCAGAGCTGACATGTTTGCGCCTCCGTATAGACTAGATTTGTGCCGTTTGGGATACAGTCACACCGATAGTATTGACGGATGAGAGGAAAATATACAGTGAAAAAAACGGCGATTAACGGTTGCATGGGCATTTTTTTGAGTATAATAAAATTGTTAAAAAATTGTTTATTAAAAAAGACAGTAGAAACGATTCTAAATCGGTAAAAAATGGTTTATTTGTCGATAAAAAAAAGAAAGAAGAGAAAAATACGGTTGACAATGTACACGAAAAACCATATACTTAGCTTATTGAAAAATGAAATTTTGATTAAATTTTAAGGGCATTAGAAACGTTTCTAACCTAACCCTTAACATGAGGTGGACATGTATAAAAGAATTCAATCGAATATTCCCCTGATCAGATTCAGCAAAGGGGACGCGAACTATGCATTCCTCGAAACCGGTGACATCTATGAGTTTGGCAAAGGCTACAAGATGATCAACCAGTTCATGGGAAACTTAAGCGACGGGGCGATCAGTAACATTTATCTGCGTATATATGGTAAGGACGGAGAACTGGAGGTTTATCCTTTGAGAGGAAAAGCATCCGGTGCTGTTTTGTCCGGAAATGCAGATGTACTTTGTTTTCAGAGCAGCATTAAGGGCATCAACTGCAAGGTAAGCTTTATCCCTGCGACGGATAGCCTGTGGTTCTGGAATGTTGAGGTAGAGGGTGAGGGTGCCGAGTGCGACCTGGTTTATGTTCAGGATACCGGTGTTGGTGACAAGGGCGCGATCCTGAATAACCTTCTCTATGTGAGCCAGTACGTTGACCATAAGATTATGGACAGCGAGTACGGCGTTGTGATTGGATCCAGACAGAACATGAGCCAGGGAGGACAGTATCCTTACCTGCAGCAGGGCTGTCTCGGAAAGCGCGTGATCGGTTATGCGACCGACGCAATGCAGATTTACGGAAGAAAGAGCAAACTGACGCATATCCCCGAAGCATTGTATCAGGGGGACCTTCCGAACGAGAAGTATCAGTATGAGCTGGCGTGTATTGCGCTTCAGACGGAGAGGTTTGTGCTGAATGGAAAAGAGACCGCTTGTTTCTACGGCTATTTCACTCCGGATTTCCCGAAGAAGGCGGAGTTCGTTGAGGAAGCACAGATGATCACCGAGGCTTGGAAGCAGATTGCGGTACCTGCAGAGCCGATGGAGCAGCTGACAGCTGTTCCTTATAAGAACTGCTTAGGCGAGAAGTATAGCTCCGAGGCGTTCACGAAAGAGGAAGTGGAGGCACTGTTCCCCGAGAGAAAGCTGGAGGAGCGCGTTGACGGAGAGCTCTTAAGTTTCTTCTCTGAGAACCACAGACATGTGGTCCTTCAGGAAAAGGAAGTGAAGATGGAGCGTCCTCACGGACACATTTTGATGAGTGTGATGCCGGATGACGTACTGGATAAAGAACTTCTGACTGCGACCACCTATATGTACGGTGTGTTTGCGGCACAGGTCGTGATCGGAAACGTTGACAGCAACCCGCTCTTAACCGGAACGAAGGGTCTTTTGAATCTGCATCAGGAGTACGGTCTCAGAGTGTTTGTGAAGCTTGACGGACAGTATCGTCTGCTGACGATGCCCGCGGCTTACGAGATTGGCCTGAACCATACGAAGTGGTATTACAAGCTGGGAGATGATGTGGTGACGATCACCACCTTCATGACAGCGATGGATAACGCATTGGTGATCAATGCAAAGAGCGCAAAGGGCGTATCCTACGAATTTCTGGTGACCATGTCACTGGCACTCGGAAACGGCGGAACGGAGGAAGATGCACAGCTTCGTGTTCTGGAGAACGGTATCTCCTTAAAGCCAAGCGTTAACAAGGCGTCCATGACGTATTATCCTGACCTTGAGTATTATGTAGATTTTACGAAGGGTGAGGCGAAGCTTTCCGACGACCGCATCTTCTTTGAGGATGGTCAGACGAGAAACGCACTTTTATTGACCGGTGAAGTGGACGGAGACTTTGAAGTAGTCATCCGCGGTGTTCTGGAAAAGAAGCCGTTGTCCGCAGAACTGGACTATATGTGCGAGGAGGAAGAGCAGAGATATCTGAACTTCTACGACAAATTCCTGGGCGGCTTTAAACTGACCAGCGAAAACCACATGAAGGAAGCAGACAGATTGAACGAGATCTGCTACTGGTATCTGCACAACGCGATGATCCACTACGCTGTACCTCACGGTCTGGAGCAGTCCGGCGGCGCGGCATGGGGAACCAGAGATGTTTGTCAGGGACCGATGGAATTGTTCCTTGCCACCGGCCATTTCGAGCTGGCAAAGAACACTCTGCTGGAGATTTTTGCTCACCAGAACAAGCATGACGGTGAGTGGCCTCAGTGGTTCATGTTTGACAAATACCCTTACGCAGCAGGCGATTGCCACGGAGACGTTATTTTCTGGCCGCTGAAGTGCGTGGGCGACTATATCGAGGTGACGAAGGACAGCGATATCCTGTTGACCTCCGTTTCCTACTCTAACGGTGAGAGAGCCACCATGCTGGATCACTTGAAGACTGCATTCGAGAGCATCAAGGAGCGCTTCCTGTTCGACACCTGCCTGATCAGCTACGCAGGCGGTGACTGGGATGACACGCTTCAGCCCGCGAACAAGGCACTGAAGGAGAGACTGTGCAGTGCATGGACTCAGGCATTGGCTTATCAGGCACTGTTGAAGCTGAAAACTTCTGTTGGCGCGGTTGATTCTGAGTTCTGTGCTGAGCTTGCCGAGGCGTGCGAGGGAATCAAGAGAGATTTCTGCAAGTACCTGATCAAAGATGGTGTGATCGCCGGCTTCGGATTTATGGAGTCTGAGAACGAGATCACCTATATGCTTCATCCGCTGGATGAGAAGACCGGTTTGAACTACAGACTGCTTCCTCTGACGAGAAGTATTATCGCTGAGATGGTTTCTCCCGAGCAGGCGAAGCTGAACAATCAGATCATCGACGAGAAGCTGACCTTCCCGGACGGCGTTCGTTTGATGGATAAGCCGGCAGAGTACGACGGCGGTATCTCCAAGAACTTCGTGAGAGCGGAGCAGGCATCCAACGTAGGCCGAGAGATCAGCCTTCAGTATACACATGCTCACATTCGTTACATCGAGTCGATGGCGAAGCTGGGCGAGCCGGAGAAGGTGATCAACAGCATCCTGAAGATCACTCCCATCGCGATCAAGGATACCGTGAAGAATGCGGCACTGAGACAGGCGAACTCCTATTTCAGCTCTTCCGAGGGCAATTTCAAGGATCGTTACGACTTCAAGGAGAACTTTGAACTGCTTCGTACCGGCGAGATCGAGGCAAAGGGTGGCTGGAGAATCTACTCCAGCGGTCCAGGAATCTATCTTGGCCGACTGATCAGAGATCTCTTGGGTATCAGAGTCGGAGCCGACAATGTGACCATCGATCCCGCCATCGCACCCGGCTGGGATGGACTGACCTTAAAGTATAACCTGTGGGGCAAGGATTACACCTTTACCTATCGTGTAACAGAGAAGGGATGCGGCGTGAAGGCGGTCAAGGCAGGCGAGAAGGTTTTCACCAACTTGAACGCGCAGGAGAACGGTGTGTACAGAGCTTCCGGCAGCACGATCGAGCGGGCATGGTTCGAGGGTCTTAAGACAGATCAGATCGAGATCCTGCTGTTCTAATCTTGTATTACTGCCGTCGTTTGACGGTTTTAAGTAATGATACAAACAGATCCGATGTTAGTCTGCTTGCATTAGGTCTGTAAAATACACTAAAGCAGTACAGAAAGCGAGGAAACATGAAGAAGTTATTGGCACTGTTGATGGTGCTCTGCATGATGGCTTGCATGACCGCATGCGGTGGCGCCGGAGATGACAAGAAGACCACTGAGGCTCCTCAGGCAGGAACTCAGGGAGGAACCGAGGCACCCGGAACAACCGAGGCTCCCGGAACCGAGGCACCTGGAACCGAGGCTCCCACTCAGGGTGGATCCACCGAGCAGGTAGTTCTGCGCTTTGCAAGCTGGGCACTTGGTACCGTAGAGGATAACAACCTTGAGAGACAGATGATCGCTGCTTTCGAGAAGGCTTATCCCCACATCAAGATTGAGATCGCTGAGGATATCGTAGATCCTTGGAACGATGCACTGAACACTGCAGCAGCAGGTGGAAATCTGCCTGACGTTTCTTTGATCGCAGCACTTCCTACCGCAGTTGCAAACCAGTGGGCACTTGACCTTACCGACCTGGCAAAGAATGACCCCGAGTGGTCAAAGGTACCTGCAAGTCTTATTGAGTCCGGTACTTACAATGACAAGCTGTACGGTATCCCCACCGCACTGCACTTGGCAGGATTCTTTATTAACGCTGACTACTTCGAGGAGATGAACGTTGATCCCCTTGAGCCCGGATTTGCTTGGGATGACTTTGAGGATGCAGTTGAGAAGCTGCACAAGCCTTCCGAAGGTAAGGCTGCACTGAGAGTTGTAGATGACTTCGTTAACTTCCTGCCTTATCTGTGGGATGACAACCAGGGTTGGTTTACCTACGATGGAAACCAGCTGAACCTGAACAGCAAGGAGTTCATCCGTGCCGTGAAGACGACGAAGAATTTCCGCAGTTATTCCTGGGCTGGCCTGACTGAGGATCAGAAGGCACAGAGCGCCGGCGAAGGAAAGAGCGATTGGGACGCATGGACCCAGGGCTACACCGCTATCTGGTATGACGGAACCTGGGGTTGCGGAAACTATCCCAACGATCTTCCTTACGAGGCTAAGTTTATTGGTCTCTCCGAAGGCAAGAGTGTAATCGTTCCCGACTACTGCTTCATTTCTTCCACCACCGAGCATCCCGAGGAGGCATGGGAGTTCGTTAAGTTCATGTTCTGGGGTACCCAGGGTATCAACACCAGAATGGACCTGGACGAGGCTGATGATGGAGTATCATGGGCAGCACTTCCTCTGAACACTGACGAGGCGATCATCGATCGTTTCTTCAAGAACTACCCTGTTGAGGGTGTTGAGGAAGTATTCCGCGGCATGAACGATAACGGAACTGTTGTTGAGGCAAATAAGTTCGTTCCCGGCTACACCAATGCAAGATATGAGGGTATGACCGGTATTACCATCGGCGATTCTGAGGCGAATATGTGGGGTGTTCTGAATGCATGCTTCGGCGGCGAGCTGAACATTGATGACATCGCAGATCAGATGAACGAGAAAGCAAATGCGTTTATTAAGGCTGAAAGAGATGCCATTGATAAGGCAACGAAATAATGGTCAAACTTAAGTTCTGAATGAGATAATGGAGGCGGGTGTTTAACTGAATAAGTATAGACACCCGCTTTCTGTTTAAAAGGAATGGTCGATATGTATAAGAAAATCTTAAAACAAATCATAGCGATGATTCTGATGCTTTGCCTTCTTGGTACATCGGCACCGATGACCACTGCAAAGGCTGAAAGCGCTGCGCCGAAGGAGGAGAGAACCTCCATGGATGATGTCAGTGCAGATACATTGGTGGAAGACACCTTTGCTGCTGTCAGCCAGAAGTGGGAAGAGCAGGGTATTAAGGTTATTCGCGGTAAAGAGTATGTGATTGATCCGGTGAAAGCAACCGCGACAGGAACTGTCGTGAAAGTCGGAGAATCCAAAAATTACAAACAAGATGTGCTTCTGATGAAGCCCGGCGATGTTCTGGAGTTCGAAGTGAATGCAGAGCAGGCGGGCTTATATGCCATTTCCATGGACTATTACTGCTTATCTGAAAAGGCAGTTAATCATACCGTCAGCCTGACGGTGAATGACGAGTATCAGTTCTCTGAGTCGAGAGAGCTGGTTCTTACCCAGTATTATGAGTGTGAGGCTTATCCGTTCAGAACGGATGCGAAGGGCCACGAGATCACTCCCGACACCTACATCCGTTATGGATGGGAGACCCAGCTTCTGAAGGGCATCAACCAGAGAACCACCGATGGTCTGTTGTTCTATCTGGAGAAAGGCGCAAACAAGATTACCGTTACCATGGAGAAATCCTCTGTGATGATGGGCGAGATCAAGATCGCAGCACCCGCTGAGATCGTGGATTATGCTACATACAAGGCACAGTTCCCTGCAACCGAGTCTGCCGGACTGCTGATTCCTGTGGAAGCAGAGCGTATTACCTTTAAGAATACGACCGCATCCAGACCGATCGGCGTCAGAGATCTGGAAGCCGTTCCTTACACTCCCAACGTGAAATTGATGAGTGTTATCGGCGGTGAGACTTGGAACCAGAACGGACAGGCACTGTATTATGAGATTGAGGTAGAGAAGAGCGGCTGGTATTATATCGGTCTGAAGTACAAGCAGAACGATAAGACGAACACCGTGGTTTATCGTACCTTTACCATCGACGGAGAGCTTCCTTTCAAAGAGGCGGCTGAGATTCCGTTCGAGTGCAACACGAAGTGGAACATCAAGACCCTCGGCAGAGATGAAGAGAAGTATATGTTCTACTTGGAGGAAGGCACTCATGTGATCGGTATGGAGGCAGACAGCTCCATGATGAGCGCTATTTCCAGCGTTCTGCAGGAAAAAATCGATGAGATTTCCTCCATCACCGTTGAGATCAAAAAGATTATCGGTAACAACACTGACCAGTACAGAGATTGGGATATGCTTTCCTATCTGCCGGATCTGGTAACGGATATCGAGGGTATCGCAGAGGACCTGGAAGTGGTTCTTGATCAGCTGATCGAGCTGAACCAGGGCGAGACAAACAACACCGATATCTCCAACATGGAGATTTCCATCAACCAGCTGCGCAAGCTGGCAAAGGATCCCGACGAGATCCCCAACCATATGTCCATGTTCTCCGAAGGTTCCGGTTCGGTTTCTCAGATGATCGGAAATGTTTTGGACAGCATCAAGCAGACTCCTCTGGAGCTGGATTCCATCTATGTGTACCAGGAAGGTGCTGAACTGCCCAAGTTCAAGGCAAGCTTCTGGAAGCGCCTGATTGAAGAGTTCAATTTCTTCATCGCCGACCTGTTTGGAAAGCTGAGTGCAAAAGAAGATCAGGGCATTACCGAGGAGATCACTGTATGGGTAAACCGTGCGAGCACCTATGTAAATCAGATGCAGACCATGGCAGATACCATGTTTACCCCTAAGACCGGTATTAAAGTTAACTTCAGCATCATGAAGGATGAGGGCAAGCTGATCCTTGCGAACACCACGAACACCCAGCCGGATGTGGCACTGGGACTTTCCAGTTATCTGCCTTACGACCTGGCACTCCGTGGCGCGCTGGCTGACCTTCGTCAGTTTGACGGATTTAATGATACCGCAAAGCAGTTCAAGAGCGGTGCATTCCTCACCCACACCCTGAACGACGGAATCTACGCGATTCCCGAGACGCAGGACTTCTACGTACTGTTCTACCGCAAGGATTTGATGGATGCGATGAAGATCGACATCCCCGACACCTGGGACGATGTTATTCGAATCCTGCCTCAGCTTCAGCGCTATGGTATGAATATGTACATTCCGCTTGCGGGATCTGCATCCTTCAAGACCTTCTCCTCCACCCTGCCCTTCATTCTGCAGTTTGGCGGTGAGGTTTACAGTGAGGACGCGATGACCGTTGCGGTAAACAATGCAGAAGGTCTTGAAGCGATGAAGTTCATGACCAATCTGTTCACCATTTACGGTATGCCTACCGAGGTTGCTGACTTCTATCAGGGATTCAGAAGCGGAAGCATTCCGATTGGTGTTGCTACTTTTGGTACTTACTTAAAGCTTCAGTCCGCAGCGGCAGAGCTGGCCGGTAAGTGGGAGATCGCGCTCATGCCCGGAGTGAAGAATGAGGACGGCGTGGTAGAGCGTTGGGCAACCGGTGCAGGTACCACCGCAGTTATCTTCGACAAATCCGATAAAAAGGATGAGGCTTGGCAGTTCCTTGAGTGGTGGACTTCCGCGGAAACGCAGACCGAGTTCGGTACCCAGATGCAGCTCCTTTACGGAGAAACCTACATGTGGAATACCGCAAACATGGAAGCTTTCGCAGAGATGCCTCTGGACGAAGGCGACAAAGAGATCATTATGGAGCAGTGGGAGTGGCTGCACGAGATGGTCAAGACCCCTGCAAGCTACATGATCGAGCGCGAGCTCAGTAATGTATGGAACGCCATCGTGTTTGACGGCGAGAACGCCCGAAGCGCACTGGATGACGCGGCGATCACCATGAATCAGGAGATCAAGCGTAAGATGGAAAGTATCGGCATGACTGAGTACCAGCTCCCGACCATTGAGAAAATAGAAAGTTGGGTGAACGGAGATGAATAAAATTAAGAGTTGGGCAAAGAGGGAAGGTTCTGCGTACCTGTTCCTGGCACCGTATCTGATCCTGTTTGTCCTGTTTATCATTATTCCTGTTGTCGCTGCAATCTATCTGTCCTTCACTAACTTTGACTCGGTAAACTTTCCTAAGTTCATCGGTCTGAAGAACTACATCGCACTGCTCACCTCAGATGCGGTTTTCATGCAGTACGTTGTTCCGAATACACTGAAGTTCTCCCTGATTGCGGGACCTTTGGGATACGCGTTATCCTTCATTATGGCTTGGATGCTGGCGCAGATTCAGCACAAGCCCAGAACCCTTCTTGCACTGATTCTGTACTCCCCTTCCATGACCTCCGGTGTGGCAATGGGCGTTATCTGGAAGGTTCTCTTTAACGGAGACCAGAGCGGATATCTGAACAGTTTGCTGATGCAGTGGGGACTCATTACCGAGCCGATTCAGTGGCTGCAGTCTACCGAGTACCTGATGCCGGTAATGATCCTGGTTACCCTGTGGTCCAGTATGGGTGTAGGTTTCCTCTCCATCCTTGCCGGTATCCTGAACATCAACCAGGAAGTATATGAGGCAGGTTACATCGACGGTATCAAGAACCGTTTCCAGGAGATCATTCACATTACGATCCCTTCCATGAAGCCTCAGATGCTGTTTGCAGCCGTTATGGCAGTAGTAAGTACCTTCCAGGCAGGTTCCATCGGTGTTACCCTGTCAGGAAGTAACCCGACACCACAGTACGCCGGTCAGTTGGCCCTCAACCACATTGAGGACTACGGCTTCTTGCGATACGAGATGGGCTACGCAAGTGCGATTTCCGTTGTACTGCTGGCATTCATCTGGATCTGTTCCAAGGTAGTCACCAGACTGCTTGGCGAGAAAGACTAAAGGAGGAGGAAGAACATGGCATCTATACAGGGTAAAAAGATGAATCCTACCAGATTCCACAAAAGCCAGTTGAAATTCTATGCGATTCTGATTCCGATGGCTGTAGTGATGGGTCTGCCGATCATCTACATCTTCTCACAAGCGCTAAAGCCGCTTGATGAGCTGTTTATCTATCCTCCGAAGTTCTTCGCACAGAAGCCTTCGCTGGATAACTTTAAGAAACTGATCGAGTCCATGATGGGTTCGGAAGTTCCGATTTACCGTTACTTTTTCAACAGTATTCTGTCCACGCTGCTGACCGTAATCTGTACGATCTTCATCACCGCGTTTGCAGGATACGCACTGTCCAAGAAAGATTTCAAGGCAAAGGGTCTGATCTTCGAAATCAATACCGCAGCGCTGATGTTCGTTGGTGCGGCTGTAAAGATCCCGAAGTACCTGGTTATCTACTACAGCGGACTGATCGACAACTTCTGGGTACATATTATTCCCGGTCTGGCGATGCCCGTTGGTCTGTTCCTGGTTAAGCAGTTCATGGACCAGATTCCTGACGCCCTCATCGAGGCGGCAAGAATCGACGGAGCAAAGGATTTCCAGATCTTCATGAAGGTCATCATGCCTTTGAGTAAATCCTCTCTGGCGACCGTTGTCATCCTGACCTTCCAGGCAGCATGGAACGCGATCGAGGCCAGTGAGCTTTATCTGAACGCGGATAACATGAAGACCTTCGCGTACTACATGACCACCCTGACGACCACCGGTAACGACGTCGTCGGTATCGGTCAGGCGGCCGCGGCGACGCTGATCATGTTTATCCCGAACCTGGTAATCTTTATCTTCATGCAGAAGAACGTAATGAGTACCATGGCTCATTCCGGTATTAAGTAAGGAGGAGGCGAAGGATATGAAGGGTATCAAAAAGACATTAGCAGTGATCCTCAGTTTGCTGCTGGTTGTCGCCATCTTCGGCGGCGATACGATTCGTGCTAACGCAGAGGCTCCTTATTACACCTGGACGCAGGGTCCCGGCGGTCATGTTGTACATACACAGACGGCTTATGAACCCGGCGAAACCATTCGTCCCGGCCTGGATAATCCCGAGGATTTCTACGTTTATCAGAACAAGATCTACATTGCCGACACCGGCAACGAGCGTATCGTGGTCCTGGAGAACAATGAGATCGTACAGGAGATCACCAGTGACGAGATGTGGAGTCCTACCGGAATCGCGGTAAACGATGAGTATATCTACGTTGCAGATTACGACAATGCCTGCGTGCTTATCTTTGAGCACGACGGTTCCCTGGTAAGACGAATCGACAAGCCCACAGAGAAGACTTTGGGCGAAAACACAAAATTCGCGCCGATGAAGATCGGTGTGGATATGCGTGGAAACATCTACGTTGTATCAGAGGGTTCCTACTCCGGTCTGATGCAGATCAGTGAGGAAGGAAACTTCTTAGGATACTTCGGAGCGAACCGCACCAACACTTCATTCATGATGATTCTGCAGAAGATGTTCTTTACGCAGGAGCAGATTGATAAGCTCTTTAAGAACACGCCTTCCAGCCCCGCAAACATCGCGGTAGACAGCATGGGTCTGATCTATACGGTAACGCAGGGTGCGAGCGCAAGCAGTCAGGGACAGAGTATTCGAAAGCTGTCCATCTCCGGAACAGACCTGTTCTCCACCGGGGTTAACAGTACGACCTTTGTGGACGTGGCTGTAGACAAGAACATGAATGTATTTGCTCTGGATGCGGACGGTACATTTTACGAGTATGATAACTATGGAAACCTGGTGTTCGCTTTCGGCGGAAAAGATACCGAGACCCAGAGAGTGGGACTGTTGTCTTCCCCCATCGCGATTGATGTTCTGGACAACGGAAACCTGATCGCACTGGACAAGACGAAGGGTATCATTCAGGTTTATGCAATTACTGATTTCGCAGCAGCGGTACATCAGGGTAATGCGCTCTATCTGGACGGACGTTACGAAGAGTCCGAAAAAACCTGGGAGTATATCAACAAGATGAACACCGCGTTCAAGTTCTCCTACGAGGCACTTGGCAAGGCTGCTTTCAAGCGTCAGGATTATCAGGAAGCCATGGAATTCTATCAGATGGCAGAGAACGTAACCGGATATTCACAGGCATTCTGGTATTCCAGAAATGACTGGATCGAGAATAATCTGGGAACCGTGATCATTATTCTGGCTATCCTTTGGCTGGTATCGTTCATTGTGAAGAAGGTCGATAAAAAGAAAGTGATTTCTACCTCCGTCGGAAAGATGAAGGAGTCGATCACCAGCATCAAGATCATTGACGAGTTGATGCTCATGAAGATGATCCTGAAGAAACCGTTTGACGCATACTATGAGATCAGATATCAAAACAAGGTTGGCTGGCTCAGCGCGACCCTGCTGTATATCTGGCTGGGAGTACTTCAGATCACGAATCTGTATGTGACCAGCTACATCTTCAACCAGACCAATGTTGCATATGTCAACGTAGTGACACTGGTAGGATCTGTTCTCCTTCCTTTGCTGCTCTTTGTTGTCTGCAACTATCTGGTCAGCACGATCACTGAAGGTGAAGGTAAGTTCAAGCATGTATACTGTGGAACGATCTACGCGATCTCCCCTTATCTGTTGTTTATGCTTCCTCTTCAGATTCTGACCAACGTACTGACCCAGAACGAGGCGTTCGTATATACCTTCGGTGTTCTGGTGCTGGTTGCCTGGTCTGCAATCTTGGTATACCTGATGATTCAGGAGATTCACTTCTTCTCCTTCAAGGGTACCGTAAAGAATATTTTGGTGACGGCAGTGACCATGTTCCTGTTGGTACTGGCAGCATTCATGCTGTACCTGCTGTTCACTCAGTTAAAAGACTTTATCGTCGATATTATTCAGGAGGTGAGAATTCGTGTATAAGCTGAAGAAGATTTCATGGAAAAAAGTCGTTGCATATGCACTTGTTCTGGCTATGGTTTGCGTAGCTTCCTCCGGGTTGATCGCTTTGGCAACCGAAGATGCGCCTAATGCATGGCTTGCCGAGCTGTTGGATGGAACCGGTGTATTGACGATGGAGAATGGCAGTACTCAGAAAGATGAGGACTGGAGCGGAGAAACTCCGTTTTCCGACAAATTAGCCGAGGGTATGGTGAAGGCAGTGGAAAACGACAAGTTTACCCTGTACTATAACCCCGAAACGCTGGCAATTCAGGTAGTGGAAAAAGCGACCGGTTACGTTCATTCCTCTATTGTTGAGGAAGGCGATAAGGTCGAAGGTATGAACAAGACCTGGACAGGTATGATGCAGTCCGGTATCACACTGGAGCTTCGTGATTCCAAGGGTAAGGTTTCCACCTGGCCCCTGACATCCAAAGAAGCGACGGTAGAGTCCACCATCCTTGGTAACGGCTTTACCGCAACCGTTACCTGGCCTGAGGGAGTCGTGGTCAACGTTGACGTTAAGTTGACTGAACAGGGACTTGACATTGCCGTACCGAAGGATGGAATCAGTGAGGATGAAAACAGTGAGTACACACTGCAGAGCATCTATCTTTTCCCCTTCATGGACGCAAACCGTGGACATTCTCAGAACGGATATATGTTCGTTCCCGACGGATGCGGAGCTTTGATCAGAACTTCCGTTGAGACGCTGTCCACCGAGCCCTACCGCAAGCAGGTGTACGGAAGTGATATCGGTCTTGGAAAGTTTACCGGAAGACAGGAACAGGCGATGCTGATTCCTGCAGAGAACGTATACATTCCCGTATACGGTATGATTCAGAATATCGACAAGAGTGGTCTTGCAGCAATCATTACCAGTGGTGATGAGTACGCTCAGATCGAGGCATATGCCAGCGGAATTACCACCGATTTCAACTTCATTACGGCCAAGTTCCTGGTACGTGAGGTTTATCAGATGAAGATGAGCCAGAGCGGTACCAGTGTACCGAAGACCCAGAAGGAGAGAAATCAGTTTGACATCGGTGTATCTTATACCTTCTTGTCAGGTGATAACGCAAACTACGTCGGTATCGCGGATACATACAGAGATTATCTGATTGAAAAGAACGTGCTGGCCATCGAAGAAAGCAAGGGAACCGATATTCCGCTGAAACTGGAATTCATTGTTTCCGAGCAGAAGGACGGTCTCGTTGGAACCACCACTGTTTCCATGACTACCGTGGACGAGGTTGATGAAATTCTGACAGACCTGATGGCAGAGGGTATCACCAACATCGAAGTGGTTCTTCGCGGTGTAAGCAAGGAAGGCGCTTCCGGTGTGGCTCCCACCGTATTTAACTTCAACAACAAGACCGGAAGCAAGAAAGAGTGGACCGGTTTGATCGAAAAGTATGCAGAGAAAGGCGTTAATGTTTCTTTCTATTGCGATTTTACCAGAGGATATGATGGTGCAGACGGGTTCTCCAACAAAGACAGAGCGCAGAGCATCAGCAAGATTCTGCTGACGACTTATGACAACGGTCTGTTTACCTACCTGTCTCCTCGATTTACCGTGGATGCGCTGAAAGAGTTTGCTGATGACGCAGAAGCAATCGGTGTGAACTCTCTGGCGGTGGATTGTCTGGGAAGATATCTGTATTCCAACTGGAATAACAAGAATCTGCTCAGCAGAAGCGAGGCAAAGGCATTGTTTGAGGGGATGGAGATGGAAGACAAAACCCTCAATCTGTACACACCGAATGCTTACCTGTTTGCTCAGACAGACGCGATCTATGATGTACCGACCTCTTCCAGCGGCTACTACATCTTCACTGACACTGTTCCTTTCCTGCAGATTCTGCTCAAGGGATATATTCCCATGTACGGCAGCGGATTCAACTTCCACGCAAATGCGCAGGCGGATCTGTTGACCTGTATGGAGTACGGAATTTATCCTTCCTTCTACCTGACAAAGGCAGAAACAATTGAACTGTTGGATACGGATTCCTCCTGGCTGTATACTTCCGAGTATGCACTGTGGAAGGATTCCATTCTTGAGGAATATACAAAGTTGAACGATGCACTTTCCAAGGTAGATGGTGCTACGATCCTTGACCATGTGGTTCTTGCAACCAACGTTGTCCGAGTAGACTATTCCAATGGTACCAGTCTGGTGATCAACCACAGTGATGCGGCATACGCTAAAGATGGAATTTCCGTAGAGGCAAATCACTATGTGCTGGTAGAAAGCGGGGATTGAGATGGATAAAAAGAAATTAACGAAATCTGCGAGAGACAGCATCAGAGGTTGGATGTTCGTTTCCGTTTGGGTAATCGGTTTTCTCATTTTTACCATTTATCCGATCTTCCGAACCATAAAAATGAGTTTTGACTCCGTTATCATTTCCGCAGAGGGTCTGGTGACAGAGTTCGTGGGATTTATCAACTATCAGAACGCATTCCTTTCTGACGTCAGCTTTACCAAGGCACTGATCCAGTATATCGGACAGATTGTACTGGAGGTTCCGATTGCCGTAGTATTCTCTCTGCTGATCGCTATGGTGCTCAGTAAGGATATCAAAGGCAAAGGCCTT
>JAFQDI010000030.1 GCA_017416055.1 Lachnospiraceae bacterium | reverse complement strand
GAATGTGATCTATATCGACCCTCCTTACAACACGAAGAATAAGGACTTCATCTACGACGATACCTTTGTGGATGCGGGCGACGCGTTTCGTCACAGTAAGTGGGTCAGTTTTATGCGTAAGCGTCTTGAACTGGCCGCAAAATTGCTTGCGGACGGTGGCGTGATCTTCATCAGCATTGATGATAATGAGCAGGCAACGTTGCGGTTTATGTGTGATGAGCTGTTTGGCGAGGAGAATTTTGTGTCTCAGCTCGTGTGGGAGAAGAAGCGAAAAGGCTCTTTCCTGTCCAATTCCATCACGAATATTAAGGAGTATATTCTGGTTTACACGAACAATATGAAGCGTTTTCCCGGATTGGTCGGTCAGGTGACCAGAAAGAGGGAGACTTACCCCTGCATCAACGCGGTGAACAAGCGCGGTGTGCGCACGATCCCTGCAGGTGTGCCCAGCAACTATAAATCTGCGGATTATTTTTTGCCGGAGGGTGCGATCATCTCAGATAAGACGATGGATATGGTGCTTCACTCGGATCTGATCATTTCCGGAGGCGTATTGGCGAAGGATGTGGTGATCGAGGGCAACTGGCGTTATGCGCAGGATGCGCTGGATGAGTATGCAGCACAGGGAAATCTATATCTGACCAGAGATCTTTACCTGCGCCGTATTGTGGAGCAGCCCCGATTTAAGATGCTTAAGGATCTGCTGTCCAGAGAGGGCGAGGACCCGGAACGCACCTATAAATCAGATATTGATCCGGAGGATCTGTTCGTCTGCGGATGGGGAACAAACGAGGATGCGGATGAGGAACTTCGCCAGATTTTAGGTGGACAGAAGAAGTTCAACTATCCGAAGCCGGTTCGCCTGTTGGAAAAACTGGTTGCATCGGTTCGCAGAGCAGACGCACTTTGCCTTGATTTCTTTGCGGGCAGCGGAACGCTCGGCCATGCGGTGATGAAGCTGAATCAGTTGGACGGAGGCGAGAGGAGATTTATCCTCTGCACCAGCAATGAGAACAATATCTGCCGTGAGGTGACCTACGAGCGCCTTAAGCGGGTCATCGAGCAGGAAAACTACGAAGCCAGCCTGAAATATTATCAGGTTGAGTATAAAAAGGATTTCGATGATTGACAAAAGATCGATCCGACGATACAATCAAAGAAAATATTTCTCAGGAGGAGAAACGTATGAAGAAAACAAAACTTGGCATCTCCGCTAACCTTTTGGCAGCAATTTTGTGTCTGTCTCCGTTTGTTGGCGGATATACGGTTATGTTCGGACTGGCACTGTATGTGCTGCTGGCAGAGAAGGATGAGTGGCTGAAGAAGACAGCGGTGAAAACTCTGGTTATTGTATTTATTTTTGGTGCGATTGACGTAGCATTGGACCTGATCCCCGGTGCAATCTCCGTGATCAGCTCCATTTTTGAACTTTTTAACCGTCCCTTCCATATGAATTTCGTGACCAATTTGGTTTATACGGTGGAGAATATTCTTTCTTTCTTCAGAAATATTCTTCTGATTGCTATGAGTGTGATGGCTCTTGCAAAGAATGCACCGGAGTTTGGTCCTGTGGACGATATGGTGAAGAAGCATACTACCGATCTGGAAGACGAAGACTGATTCTTAAATCAATCGAAATGCACCCTCTTGGCTAATAGGGGGTGCATTTAAAATGACAGGAATTAATTTTCTTTCGGGCGAAAAAATGAAAAAAGTTGTTGACAAATGAAATTGAATTTGTTATTATATACGAGCGCTTAGAAATAAGTGCGATTAAACAGATGCAGATGTGGCGGAATTGGCATACGCGCATGATTCAGGTTCATGTGAGCATTACGCTCGTGTGGGTTCAAGTCCCACCATCTGCACGAATAGTTAAACTTCATATGATATGCAGATGTGGCGGAATTGGCATACGCGCATGATTCAGGTTCATGTGAGCATTACGCTCGTGTGGGTTCAAGTCCCACCATCTGCACGACAGATCCGGAAGCTGATGAAGTCTCCGGATTTTTTTCTCAGTAAAATCCTGTACGGAGGATGCTTCTTTGAAGATTTTAGCATTGGCAGATGAAGAATGCCCCACATTGTGGGATTATTATACACCCGGGTGCTTGGACGAATATGATCTGATCATATCCAGCGGCGATTTAAAATCCTCATATCTTTCTTTTCTCGTGACGATGGCCAAATGTCCGGTGCTGTATGTTCATGGAAATCATGATGGGGCTTATCTGAATCAGCCGCCGAAAGGCTGTGAATGCATCGACGGAAAACTGGTAAACTATAAGGGTGTGCGGATATTGGGGCTTGGCGGCTGTATTGAATATAGTTCAGGGCCGTTTCAGTTCACGCAAAAGCAGATGAATAAGCGTATTCGAAAACTAAAATGGGCGCTGTGGCGGGCGAAAGGCGTGGATATCGTTGTGACCCATGCGGCACCGAGAGGAGTGGGGGACGCGGAGGATTTTGCGCACCGTGGTTTTTCGGGATTTTTGGATTTGATTGAGAAGTATCACCCGAAGTTTTTGCTGCACGGACATGTTCACCTGCGGTACGGTGCGAATATCAAGCGGGAGCAGGAGTACCGAGGGACGAAGATCATCAACGTTTGTGGAAAGTATACACTTGACTATCTGGAAAATTTTGTGTCTCACCATTGAAATGTTTGCCCAATGTGTGGTATCATAATAAGGTAATTTGATTGGCCGGAGGATATGACCATGAAATGCCTGGAATTTCAGCAGCAAATCTCAGATTTTCTTGATAACCGTCTGACGGTGGATGAGGTGCGGTTATTTGTGGAGCATGCGGATTCCTGCCCTGAGTGTATGGAAGAGTTGGAACTGCGTTATATGATCCAGGTCGGCATCCTGGAGCAGAACCGGGATGAGTCCGGTTACGGATATGATTTCAGTATTCAGTTGAATGACCTGTTGGACCGCACGAAGCGTTCGCTGCGATATCGTCACAACCGGCAGGTGATCAAGTACAGTGTGTCTACCGCAGTCTTTTGGGCCGTGTGCACACTGCTGTTGATTCAGCTAAGAGTATGGCTGATCGGTTGATGGGGGTATGTGATGGAAAAAATCGTATTGATTGATGGACACAGTATATTGAACCGGGCATTTTACGGGGTGCCGGATCTGACGAACTCAGAGGGGACGCATACCGGCGGTGTCTACGGTTTTTTGAATATTATGTTGAAGATATTGGATGAGGAGCAGCCGCAATACATGGCGGTTGCTTTTGATGTACATCACCCCACGTTTCGCCATGAGTTGTACAGCGAGTATAAAGGCACGCGAAAAGGGATGCCGGAGGAACTCAGAGAGCAGGTTCCGATTTTAAAGGAAGTGTTGACTGCGATGAGAGTGAAAATCCTGGAACTTCCGGGCTACGAGGCAGATGACATCCTTGGCACAGTGGCGAGACGCTCTGAGGCGGCAGGACTGGAGGTGCGTTTGGTTTCCGGCGATCGGGATATGCTTCAGCTCGCTACGGATCATATTTGTATCCGCATCCCGAAGACGAAGAAGGGGACTACCACGGTTGAGGATTATTTTGCAGCGGATTTGCGGGAGCAGATGGGCGTTACACCGAAAGAATTTATCGATGTGAAGGCACTGATGGGCGATTCTTCCGACAACATTCCGGGAGTTCCCGGCATCGGTGAAAAGACGGCCTATGCACTGATTCAACAGTACCATTCGTTAGATGAGGTGTTTGCACATCTGGAAGAGATCAAGCCAAACCGCGCGAAGAATGCGCTGACCGGACAGGAGGAAATCGCGCAGTTGAGCCGCACACTGGCAGAGATCAATACGGACAGTCCGGTGGCATTTGAGTTGGAAGAGGGACGTCTGGGAAATCTGTTTACACCAGAGGCTTATCCGCTGTTAAAGAAACTGGAACTGAAGAGTTTGATGAGCAAGTTTGATGAGGGAAGTCGCACCTCGCAGTCGGTTGAGCAAAAGTTTAAACTGGTGAGTGACTGGTCAGAAGCGGAAGAAATTTTTTCCAAGGTTTTGAAGGCTGAGAGAGCCGGTCTTCAGATGATGACCGAGGGAAAGGACGTGTTGGCACTATCCTTGAGTATCGGTGAGGAGGATACCTGGCTGATTCTGCCGGAAGGCTTTTTAACGGAGGATTACCTGTGTAGCCGTGCTGCGGACATACTAAACCGGGATGGCGAGACTGCCGTGCTCAATCTGAAGGCAATGCTGCCTTTCGTGGAGGCGAAGGAGAGTGTTCGCCAGTTAGATCTTGGCGTAAGCGCGTATTTGTTAAATCCGCTGAAGAGTACCTATGAGGCAGATGATATCGCAAGAGATTATCTGGGGATGTCCATTCCCTCAAGAGCGGATATCCTTGGAAAAGCGTCTTTAGGTGCGGCACATGTGGAGAAGCCGGAGCAGTTTCTGGTCTATGGCGGATATCTGTCTTATGTGGCACTTGCCGCTGCAAAGAAAGTAAAAGAAGAGTTGGAGAAGACGGGGGCCTTTGCATTATATGAGGAGATCGAACTGCCGTTGATCTACAGTCTCCATCGCATGGAGCGAGCCGGTGTGATGGTTCGCCGTGCAGAACTTGAGGATTACGGAAAACGCCTGAAAGTGAGGATCGATCAGGTCGAGAAGGAAATCTACCGACAGGTCGGCGAGGAATTCAATATCAATTCTCCAAAGCAGCTGGGCGTGATTTTATTTGAAAAACTAAAGCTGCCTCACGGAAAGAAGACAAAGACCGGCTATTCCACGTCGGCGGACATTTTGGAGAAACTGGCACCGGAATATCCGCTGGTGAGCGAAATTTTGGAATATCGTCAGTTGACGAAGCTGAATTCCACTTATGCGGAAGGACTTGTGGAGTATATTTCCGAGGACGAAAGAATCCACGGAACCTTCAATCAGACGATCACTGCGACGGGACGAATCAGCAGCACCGAACCGAATCTTCAGAATATTCCGGTGCGCATGGAACTTGGCCGGGAAATCCGAAAGGTATTTGTGCCTCGGGAAGGCTGTGTGTTTGTGGATGCGGACTATTCCCAGATCGAATTGAGGATTTTGGCGCACATGTCCGGTGATCAGCAGTTGATCGAAGCTTACAAGAGCGGTCAGGATATTCATCGGATTACCGCGTCTCAGGTGTTCCACATCCCCTTTGACGAGGTGACGCCGGAGATGCGCCGCAACGCAAAGGCAGTGAATTTTGGAATTATCTACGGAATCAGTGCGTTTGGTCTCAGCGAGGATCTG
>JAFQDI010000029.1 GCA_017416055.1 Lachnospiraceae bacterium | reverse complement strand
CAGGTGAGAACACAGAAAAAAGTGAGAATATTCTTTACGGCTTTTAGATCGTCCATGCGGTCGATCAGTTTCTCAATGGAGCGGTTGCATTGGAATTGAGCCAGTAGAGCAAGCTCCGATTCCGTGAGTTCGGATTCAGAGGTAGTGCCGATCCCAATCGTTTCAAAATCCTCGTGACTGGTTTCACGGACCCACATTTCCAAAATCTTTTTGTTCACATTCTTGTCCTCCTCTGAATTTTATATCAATCCTCGATCTCGCGGATTAACAACCTGGGGATACCGATCACGCGGCAGTGTTCCAGTTCTTCGCCCTCGATGCGCTTGGGCGGATAGTTGGCATTGATGGGGACGAGACGCAGCCAATCCTCGCCGGGGACAAACTCCACCTTTTTCAGCGTGGCGTTTTCGTCCTCGTAAAGGATAGCACCGACCTGCCCGCTGAAGCTGAGTGTAGTCTGCTTGAGTATCAGCACCTTATCGCCGTCATGGTAGGTGGGGTACATACTGTCGCCTTTGACGCGGAGCACGAAGAACTCCGATTGATCGCGCCCTTTGAGCTGGGATTGCGGGATCTCGATCACATCACCGTCCCAATCCTCAACAGCGATGCTGTCATACCCGGCAGCAATATCACCGAGAACTGGGAAAGTGACATAGTTGTCGGTGATGATGGGGGAGGGAAAGAGGGTGTGGGGGATGTGTTGTTGGGATTGCAGACCGTGTAGATAGTTCATATCGACATTAAAGTAATCGGCAATAGCCTCCATAGTTTCAAAATCCGGTTCCCTTTTTCCGGATTCATACATACCAATGGCGCTTCGAGAGACACCGAGGGCGGTTGCCAGTTCTGATTGGTTGATTCCACGCTGCGTTCTCAGGTGCTTTAAGATGTTAGGAAAATTCAATGTAATCACCTCGTTTATTGAACTATATCACATTTCGTGAAAAAAATCAATAGAAATGTCACAAAATGTGTTGACACGATGCGTGACAAGTGGTATAATTCATTTTGACAGGAGGTGAAAGCAATGAACGCGCAAAAAATAGGAGCAATTTTGAGAAACTTGCGAGGCACAAAGACCTTAGGCGAAGTATCAAAAGCTGTTAAAATCAGTGTTTCAGCTTTAACTATGTATGAAAATGGGAAAAGAGTGCCGCGCGATGAAATCAAAATCAGACTTGCACGGTATTATCAAAGAAAGGTAGAGGACATTTTTTTTGCTCAATAATGTCACGAAAAGTGACAAAACGACAGAACCCTTCGCAGTGTTGACAACCGAATAACAAAAGACCGACGGAAGCGTCATTTCCATCGGTCTATGTCCAAAGTTGTTTGTCGCCTGCTTTAAGGTGTCTTGGAACCACCGCGCGGCAAGGATTGTCGCCAAACAAAACTCAAGCAAATGCGGACAGGGTTGCCAACACTGCGAGGGGTTCTGTGAAAAAAGGGAGGTGATCGCATGAATATCGGCGGCAGGCACTATGACGAGATCGTCATCATGAACGTAAAAGGCGAAGTGCTGCGTGTGATCTCGGACAAGAAAGAGGAGGTGTCGGAATGCCCGAGGAAGTAAAGGTAGAGATCCGTATGGGGCTGACGGATTACCGTCACGCCGAGGAACACGGATTCAGGTTACGAATGTCCGGTGGTGCGAGTATTGTCGAGGTAGTAGCCGTGCACACGGTACAGCTTGGTGACGGCGGGATGAAGCGCATTACCGAGTTTTGGACCAAAGACGGCAAGTACATCGGCGTGCTTGCGGGATAACAGGTATAAAAACAGAAAGGAGAATCGCAATGCCTAGAAAAGTCAGTGATCTGCACATCAGTCCGGAGGAATTTGCGAAGAAGGCGGGGGTCGCGGCTTCTACCATTCGCAATCAGATGCGGCAGGGCGCGTTCCCGCTTGGGTACGCCGCCAAGATGAAAGGCGGCGGATGGTGTTACCACATTCCGCGTGAACCTGCGGAGGAATATTTACGCACCGGCAGACTGCCTGCGTGAGGAGGAAAGAAAAGTGTTTAAGAAGTTATGCTGTATCACCGGAGTGGTGATGGCACTCTGCTCTGCCGGCGCGAGCGACAGGGGCGCACCGCTACTGGAGTGTGCGCTGTACGCGCTCGTCGGCGTGCTGCTCGTGGCGGCAGTGGTAGTTCCTGCGTATCTCCGCGCGCAAGAGGGGAGCGACGAGGGTGAGTGAGCTGATCGTGGACAAGCCGAACATCAAGACGCTGTTCCACTTCGGACAACACTACTGCATCCAGGACGGCGAGACGTATGCTGTGTTCTTCATCGACCGCGAGAGCGGTCGGCAGGAGATGTACGGAACACCTTGTTTGACGTTGCACCGTGCATGGCGGCAGTTTTGGGGTGCGGTGGACAACGCCATGCTCCGGCGCCTTGACAAGATAGAAGAAAATCCAGGCACCGGGCTGTGGGCAGACCCCGATGAAGTCGGGAGATACATAACGTGTATCACTTCGCGGCTGGGGCGAGAAGAATACGAAAACTGGTGCTTGAGAGTAAACGGCAGACCGAACTCGCCGCTGACCGATGAGCAGCGTATTGCGTTCGATTTGGATATATACCGCCGCTATGGTGGAAACGGCAAATTTCCGCCGGGACTTAAGTGGCGACTCAAAGCACTGATGATCCAAGCAGGGAAGCAAAATGAGCAAAAAGAAACACACCCGTGATAAGCGCCGGAAACGCTCACGGGTGTGCCAACAGACAGGACAAAACGTCCTACCAATAGGATACCACAAACCGGTAGTTCTGTCAACCTTTTTGTCTGCATTTGCGGCCGCATCGGAAACTCGAAAAAAGTGAGCAACGGTGCGGCTTGCAACCTTGTTAAAAGTATTATCTAACCGACAAAGAGAGGTGATGGAATGCCGTATGTTATGAAGATCGTGACAGCCGGAAAGACGGTAGAGGTTGAGAAGCATTTCTCGGCGCGGTACGGGAAACGATGTCAGCGGTCAGAGAATCGGGCGCCGACCTCCGAGGAGCAGCTGGAGATCAACCTAAAAAAAGCGGAAGCCACCTTGCGAAGACTTCTTAACGCCAATTTTTATCTAGGCGACTGGCACTTGGTTTTGGGATATAAGCGAACCTACAACCGAACACCGCACGATGCGCGACAGGATCTTGAGAAGTTT
>JAFQDI010000028.1 GCA_017416055.1 Lachnospiraceae bacterium | reverse complement strand
GTGCGGCAAGGAGCATAGCTCCAAAGTGCAGCATGTTGTGATTGAGGAGAATGCGATCAAGCGCGTGCCTGAGTTGATGAACGCTCACGGTTACAAGAAAGCATTCATTATCTGTGATGCAAATACCTGGGAGGCAGCAGGCCAGGAGGTTGAGGAGACCGTGAAGGCAGCAGGCCTTGGCGCAGTTTCCTGTGTTCTGGAGTCCAGAGAACTGGTTCCCGACGAGTACGCAGTGGGATATCTGTTGATGAACTTCGATCCCAGCTGTGATATGGTGATCGGTGTCGGCACCGGCGTGCTGAACGACACCAGCAAGTTCTTCAGCAAGCAGCTCGGCAGAGAGTATTTCATCGTTGCGACCGCTCCCTCCATGGACGGATTCGCCTCCATCGGTGCAGCTCTGATCAGCAGCAATCTGAAGACTACATACGACGCACACGTTCCTCAGGCGATCATTGGACCGGTAGAGGTTCTGGCACAGGCTCCCATGGATATGATCAGCGCAGGTCTAGCTGATATCATGGGCAAGTACACCTGTCTGATCGACTGGAATATGGCTCGCATCGTGAACGGCGAGTATTACTGCGAGTGGCTGGAGAAGCTGGTTCGTTCTTCCATCAAGAAGGTAATGGACAATGCGCCTCACGTGAAGGACAGAGATCATACCGCGATTGCAAATATTATGGAAGCACTGGTTGTCACCGGTATCGCGATGGAGTACGCAGGAAATTCCAGACCGGCATCCGGCGCAGAGCATCATCTGTCCCACTACTGGGAGATGCAGTTCCTGTTTGAGGGACGTAAAGCCGTTCTTCACGGAACGAAGGTAGGTATCGGAACCATCGCGATCACCTACGCATACAACAAACTGAAAGATATGGACATTGACTTTGCTGCAGCGAAGGCAAATGTGGCAAACTATGACTTTGATGCATGGTGTGAGTACATGAAGAAGGCATACGGAGTGTCCGCAGACAGCGTTATCAAGCTGGAGAAGAAGGTTCAGAAGAACGGCGCAGAGGGCCGCATGAGAAGAATCAACGCAGTGGAAGAGCACTGGGATGAGATGAAGGCACTGATCACCGAGATGATCCCCACCGTTGCACAGATGGAGGAGACCCTTGGAAGCCTTGGCGGAGCGATCCGTCCTTCCCACGTAGATATTCCTCAGGAGATGTTCTACAACAGCGTATGTACCGCGAAGGAAGTGAGAGACCGTTACACCATCCTGCAGATGCTGTGGGATCTGGGTCTGATCGAAGAATTTGCGAAAGAAATGACCGACTACATGTACGCGTAAGTGCGCGAAAGCACCGAGCGGTGCGAAAATAAGCAAGAGACCACCATGAGCTTGCTCAAATGGTTGGTCTCTTGCTTATTTTCATAGGGCTTTAGCCCGCGAGCGAGATGAAGCGGAGCGGAATCGAGCTGCCGTGAGACTTAAAGAGGGGCTTTACTCATCTTCTTCATCGTCTTCCGCATCTTGCAAAATCTTTTTGATCTCCTGAATATTCTCGAACGTCAACTCCTCATCCAATTCCTTTCCTGCCCTCGCGAAGCAATCGATCAGCGTGGCGGAAAAGAACGGAATTTCTTTGATGATTTCCATCTCCCGGGTGAAAAGATCGACCCAGGCTTCCTTTGTGCGGAAGTTGTTCTGCTGGATAAAGTGTTCAAGGATCTCAAAATGCAGCAGATTCGGCCGGAGCATATCAAACTCGTAGGGATCGACCGGATCGAGGATGTCGGGGAAGGCGAATGCATTATAGAGATCCTTTATACAGGAGGGAACCGAAGTCAATCCATCCAGGACACTTAAATCAATCGGGTCTTCCAACTGCTCTAACTGCTGCTCAATTTCCTTGACCATTCCAGAGTGGGGAGGCAAGGCTTTCCGACTCTGCAGTGTGTCCTCTATGCTGCTATCGGTAAACAAATCATCGAACACATCTTCATCGCTTTCGCAATCAGCCTCGTCTTCATATTCATCGCCATCATCATATTCGTCGTCATCATATTCGTCGTCATCGTCGTAATCTTCGCCAAGCAAAGCGGCACGTGCTTTTGCCTCAGCCCTGTACTGGCGCAGCTGCTCGCGCTTGCGCTCTAACAGAAGAATCTGGCCGACAGACATGGTCGCATTATCAATGGAACGCTCAAGATAAGGCAGATGATGATCGTAGGTGTTGATGGC
Source organism: Lachnospiraceae bacterium (assembly GCA_017416055.1). The sequence continues at coordinate 14,136 of JAFQDI010000028.1, read as the reverse complement.
CAGCTCAAGTCCGGTGCTCAGATAATAGAGGCAATCTTCGCCGAACTTCTCAACCAACTCGCTGATGCGGGTGCGTCCGTGATGAAGCAGGTAAAGCATGATATCCAGCTCTTCATCGCACAGATCGGGAAGCTTGTTATCCGGATGACTGTAACACAATTCGTAGTCAGTCGTATTGATCGGATAAACTGCCTCCAGGTCAGTAACGGCTTTGAATTCAGGACAATGGTAGAAGGCCTCGTAATAGGACTGAAGCAGAGGGTGGCGGTTGGTTTTGATGTAAACACAGCCCTCTTCGATCAGACTGAGCCGGTCAGGGGTCATCAGATCCACGGTTTCCAACAGGGGTGTCTGTCCGGTGATTCGACTGGCCAGAGATTCTACGGTTTTTTTGCCGCAGGACTGAGCGAAGCGAACGGTGGTCTCGTAGTCGTGGGACCCCATGTAAATCTCTGTACAGTTGGCGCGAATGATCTTTCCGATATTCGGGCCGTACTTGCTGTCCAACTGAACATCGCACTGCAGAAGAAGGTGCCAGTAGAGGCCGAACTTCCGGGACGTGGTCAGCATTTTGATGAATTCCGGACCTTCGGCGATATTGCAGTTGGCGAACTCATCGAGGAAGCAATGGACGTTGCGGGGAAGATGTTTGTCTGCCCGTGCCTTGCCGATCTCCACGGCGGTGCTGTAGATTTCGTTCATCAGGAGGGAGATGAGGCAATCACCGATTTTGGTGTTTCCGGCCTGGATGAACAGGGCGGTAGGTTTCTCAATGAAATCCTCGATCTCGATGGTGTTCGTGGAGGAAAGCTGATACAGTGAAGGATGTCCAAAGGCGTCCATGTGGTTTTCCACCACGCCGAAATAGGACGCACGAGTCTTTTCCGCATTGTTGGTCACACTGAGCAGCTTCTGAATGGACTGCGAATTCCTCGGTCGCTTCTGGAAATGAGGAATCTTGAACAGATCGCCGAAGGCCGAAGAACTATTCAGCTTGTTGCGCAGCCAGTAATGGTTTTCAATCAGACTGTAAAAATTGATGTCCGCCTCGTGAAGCCGCATCGCCAGCAGATCCTCAAACATGGACAGAATGAGACCGTTGGTGTAGGAGCGGGCTCCGATTTCCCAGATCGGGTCATTGTGGGACTGAACCGGCTGCATCAGCTCAGCAATCTTGCGGATCTGATTCAATGCGTCGTGGTCCAGTTTATCTGCCTTCAGACATCGTCTGGCGATGGGGAGGAAGGGATTGTAGGTATCAGAATGGCTAGGGTCATCACAGTTTAGCACTTTGACCTCATAACCGTTTTCCTTCAGATGGTCATAAAGGTTTTCAACGATCTCGCCGTGGATGTCCACGATAAAAAAGCTGGGCTTGTTTTTCAGGCTGGACAGTGCGCGGATGTTCTGCATGACAAAGCGGGTGGTTTTACCGGAACCGGTCTCGCCCTCTGTATACGTGTGGACGATTTTATCACGACCACCGTACACTACTTTTCCGGTGGAGTTGTCCAGATAGCTGCAAAGCGGAAACCAGTCGGTGTCCACGTCCTGAAGCTGGTTGGCGGTGTAGAACTTAAGTCCGCTGTCTTTTTCCTTCCAGGAAACAATCGCAGCGTTGGGATAATTTTCCTGAATATGTTGGTTGATCACATGATCTCTAATGGTTTTCATCGAATCTGCCTTTCTCCCGTGGTCGGGTTCTAACTGTTTTCACATGGTATATCGCAGGGAAAATGAAATTGTCGAAGTTTTTTTTGTTTCGTTCGATAAATCTCTGAAATTCATTATATTCATAGTGTGTATCGATTGTCAATGTGTTTCAAAATAAAGTGTTTTCGAAGAAAACCATTCGTTGACGGACAAAATATCTCATGTTATAGTATAATCATGGAAATATGTTCGGAAATGGACGAAAGAGAGTAAGAACGTTATGGCAAACTGTTTTCGCTGCGGAAAGAAACTTACGCAACAAAAATGTACGAATTGCGGATTTGATCCGCAAAGCGGTGTCAGACTGCTGACAAAGTGGACCGGGAAATACGATATTCCTAAGGTGGAGCCCAGACCTGTGGCGCCGCCCCCTACGCCTGCACCTACACCTACACCTCCCCCTGCTCCGACGCTGACCCCTACACCGACCGTTTCATCCACGGCCACACCGACACCTCAGGCACAGCCGAAGCCGGCAGGAACAAATTGGCGGGCGAAAAACTGGAGTGAAGATTTGAAAAAATGGCTGGTAATCATCGGGCTTGGCCTGGCAGCCTTGGCCGGGCTGGCGGCACTGGTCTTTGGGGTGGTGAAGCTGGTGAGTTGGATGGGAACCTTCTCCGGATACACCTGGAGAATGATCGGTGCGGCTGTTGTGGCGGCAGCGATTCCCACCATCACGATAATCGCTGTGGAGAACATGCGATTTGGCATCGACCAGGTGAGCGAATACATTGTAGTGCCCATTTTGTCAGTGATTAATCTTCTTTTGATGATCATCTTCCCCGAGATTTATCGGCCGATGGGTGCGGTGATTGCGATAGGTCTGGGTGTGAGCTTCGCGTATTTGGCATATAAACTGCTTGACAATTTAGAGCCTGCCCAGGGCGCAGTCTGCGCAGTGTTTATGATTGCAAACCTGTTATTGTTCCCGCATCTTTGGGGAGTATCCTGGCTGGGCTGGATTTTGTATGTGGTTCTGGTACTGATCTGCGTGGGTCTGGCGGCCGTCTATGTGAGCAATGATTGGGAGAATCCCGTTGTGCTCCAAAGCGGATTTGTTGGAATTGCGGTGATCATTTATCTGGTTGGCTTTTTGACGATGCCCCATTTCATGCATGCGATGAACAGGCTTCCGGAGTTTTCCGATGATCGCAGCGTGGGCCAGGAAACCATTGAGGCAGAGTGTTTTTGCGGTGAGACACTGGAAGTGAATCCGTTTACGGAGGATTTGATCCACGGTACACACTGTGTGTTTAAGTTTGTCTTTCTTCCTGAGTGCGAGGGTGATGAGACCGGTCACTGGCAGATCTGTACCTGTGGCGAGACATATAATTATCAGGAACATGTATGGAATGATGAAGGCCTCTGTGGCTATTGTAAGTATCCGCAGGACGGAGCGGAGATTGGTGGAGAGACCGGCGAAACCACGGAAACGGAAGAGGAAACGGAGGATACCACAAAAGACGAGACTGATGGAACTACCGAGGAAGAAACCTCTAAAGAAGACGAGTCTGCAGAAAAAGTGCCTACCGAAGAAGGTGGCGGTGAAGACGGAACTACCGAAGAACGGCCAAATCATCTGGCGGACTTCATTGCAAAGATAAAGATTCGCACGGTGTTCATCATCGGTGCGGTAATTGCGGCTCTAGTGGTTGCCGGCGCAGTGGTGTACTATCTGGTGACAGAGAACACCCGCTACGGCAGACGCTTGACGGTTTCCGGAACGGACAGGTTGATCGGAGGAACGACAACCGGGGTTTATGGAGTGATCGTGCTGACTGCGGCGGCGTGTGCGTTTTTGAAGCTTGAACTGTTTGGGTTGAGCCTTGCACAGCCGATCATTGGATTGGTGGCTGCGCTGATTTTAGGTGCAGTGCTGATCAGCACGGAGTTGGTGACAGACGAATATAGTGGCCAAATCATTGCCGGAATTATCTTGTCCGTGCTGAATTTGGCGGCAATGCTGATTTTCCCCGATACCTATCGCCCTATCGGTGCGTTGGTAGCAGGTGGACTGGCCGTATCCTTTGCGCAGCTGACGTTCGCGGGATTTGATGACCTCGAACCGGGATGGGGCGGAACAGCGGCATTCTTTATGGCTATTGATTTATTGCTAGTCTTCACGTTGTTTGGAATCTCGCTGCTCGGCTGGATCGTGTTGGTCGGAGTAGCACTTATCTGGCTTATCGTTGTGATTATCTACAGTAACAACGCGGAGATGGCCAGCGGCCTGCAGATCGGATTCGGCGTGTTCTTCCTGGTGGCATCCTTATGCGGATATCTGTTTGCCCCTCATTTTATGCACTCGCTGCACCGTGCGCACGATTTGAAAGAGCAGAGCTGCGCGTCGGAGACCATCGTGGGAGCAGAGTGTGTTTGTGGGGAAATGGTCGGTATGTCGGTCAGCAAGGTGGATTGGATTCATTCCTTCCATTGTCTCATGAAAGGAAGTTCAGCGGAGATTGGACATAGTGCCGTAGAGCATTGGAAGATTTGCGTCTGTGGTGCAACCTATACCTATAAAGAACACGAATATGATGAGAACGGCGTGTGCAAAGACTGCGGTCATATCGAGGGAGAAGGCGTGGATGGCGGCGAGTTTAGGTTGATTTACGACGAAAACGAAGACCGATATGTGATTACAGAATATCGGGGAGAGTCAGAGGAATTTTTGATCCCCGGACTCTATAACGGAAAACCGGTGGCCATCGGCGAGTATGCGTTTGAAAACAATCAATTACTGCGCGATATGGTGGCGTCTGAGGGGGTAAAATCCATTGGAGCTTATGCATTCGAGGGCTGTACTGCACTTGAGAATGTCAGCATCGGCAGTGTGGAAGAGCTTGGAGAAGGAGCATTTTTAGGTTGCACGTCGTTACGGTCGATCGAGATCCCGTCATCATTGGCGACGATCGGAACCGGTGTGTTCAGCCGGTGCGGTCTTACTCATGTGGAGCTTCCTTACGGAGTGACCACGATCGGAATGTACGCTTTTGCTTCCTGTCAGGAGTTGGAATCGGTTGGGATTTCTGGCAGTGTAACACAGATTAATGTGGGAGCGTTTAATGACTGTCCGAAGCTGTCAGCGATTTATTTCCACGGTTCCCGCGATCAGTGGGAGGCACTGAACTGGACGGAAAAATCAGAGTACGAAGCGATGGTTTATTTTATGGAATAGTTTTTTGGAGGAAAAGCCATGACGAAGCATGAAATGAAGGAAGATGAATGGTATATACAGTTGGTTCCCGATGGGGCGACCGAGGTGGGGTTTGAAGAATTCAGCGAAGTCGGCGTGTTTGATTGGGCAATGCTTCCTGAATCGGTGCGTCTTATTGATGACTATGCCTTTGAACTTTGCCGAAATTTGAAGGAGCTTCGGATGCATGAGGGCGTGGAGTATATCGGACAGAGCGCCTTTTACCGATGTGCGCAGCTGGAACGGATCCGTCTCCCTAAAAGCTTGCGGGTAATCGGAGACAGTGCCTTTATGGGCTGTTTTCGGCTGACAGAGATGGAAATCCCGGAAGGAGTGTTGGCCTTGGGCGAGCTGACCTTCGATGAATGTGGAGCATTGAAAACAATCACCATTCCCGGTTCGGTTCGTCATATTCATGAAGGAGCCTTGGGATACAGTGAAAAAGAAATAGAAGTGCTCTACACCGGAACGAAAAAGCAATGGGATGAACTGGATTGGCCGGAGAAGGATGAGTGGCTTTCCAAGGTAAAATTTGTAGGTGGCCAGGAAGACACTCATCCGAATAGCGAAGAACAGAGCGAGTTGCCTTATGTGCAGGATGGAATCCTGACGATTCCCGAAGGAACAGTCAGCATCCCCAGGGGAGCGTTTATGGATAACCGGCAGATACGAAAAGTGGTTTTGCCGGAATCGGTGAAGCACATCGGAGATCAGGCATTTGCCTATTGTTCGAATCTTTGTGAGATTACCATCCCGTTATCGGTGGAAAAGATTGATTATCAGGCTTTTAAAGGCTGTCATCAGCTTCGGGAGATCATCTATGCCGGAAATGAGGAGCAGCTTGAGGAGGTAGACTGGCTGGAGAAGCGAAAATATCGCTATGAGGAGCCGGACGAAGATTTTAAAGAGTTCAGTTATTGGATAAAATTCATCGGCTGATCGGCCGACGGAGGAGAGAGATGGCAAAATGCTTGCGGTGTGGAAGGGAACTTTCGCGGCCGAAATGTGAATGTGGGTTTGATGTTTGCGAGGGAGTGTGTCTGCTGACAGAGCTGGAAGAGACATACATTGTCAGTGATCGGGCGCGGAAGGAGGCGCTTGCCGCGCTGACCCGTGTGCTGGGAGCAGTCGCGGAGAAGAAGGATTATGACGAGGCGGCGCTGGAACTTGCTGAGGCCATGTTGCGGCTTGTCAAAAAACTGGATTTGCTGAATCAGATGAGCGAACCCACAGAACAGGAAAGTATTGTCGGGGAAGCAAGGGTTGTCGAGGAAGTGAATGCGACTGATCCGGAAGGGATCGGGGAAGTGGATGCCGATGGCATTTTGCGTATTCGGGAAGGCGTGACAGAGATCAAAGAATCTGCGTTTTGGGGGCGCGAGGATCTGCGTGAAGTTTATTTCCCGGACAGCGTAACTACATTGGGCGGTTATGCATTTAGGAACTGTACGTCGCTTAGAAAGGTAAGGCTTTCCAATCGATTAGACGAAATCCCTGAGCATGCGTTTTGTAGCTGCTCTAAACTGTGGGATATCATGATTCCGGAGAGCGTGACCATAATAGACGAGACTGCATTTTACGGATGTAAATCATTGCCTGCGCTGAAACTTCCGAATACGATGGAAATAGCGGGTGGGTTTAACGGTTGTACGTCGCTGGAGGAAATGTGGATCCCGGACGGAGTAACCACGCTGCCGTCGTTTTTCAATTGTACGTCGCTACGGCAAATCAGCTTGCCGGGCAGTATCCGATATGTTCCGATGAATGCATTGGGTGGCTGTAGTTCTCTGAACAATATTGTTTTCAGAGGAAACAAAAAACAATGGAAAGCGATTGAGTGGGGATACAAGGGCGACAAACTCAAATGTATGTTTAAAGTAAAATTTGCGGGATGATGTTTGTTACTTAGCAAGGAGATAATCAATGAAATTCGGTTCACAGGAGATTTTCAATCAAATATGTGCCATGATTACCGACCCGGACAGTTCCTCAGACTATGAGATGCTGTATGAAACTGTCCGGACAGATACCCTGGCCCTCATCCGCCGCGATACATTTTCCGAGGATGAGCGGGAGGATATCGTCCAAAATGTGGAGTTGGCAGTATTCCGTGGGTTGGTTCGGTTTGCAGAGCGGTTTGCCGAGAAGAGTCCGGAAGAGCGAAATAAGTTTCTGTGTGGAATCGTTTACCGTAAGCGGGCGGATTGCCTTGCGCAGCAGTACCGCGCGAAGAATTTTGTGTCTTACGATGTGGACGATGCGCCGGAGATCGCTTCGGACGAACTGCTCGAAGAGCGGTTTATGGACAGGATGCAGTTGCGACAGGACATGCTCAACAGTATCTATGAAGTCTGTTCGCTGCGGACCACGCCGGACAAGATCATTGCCTTTTTCTTCAATAAATTGTCGGCTGCGCTGGGCGCTTCCGGCAAAAACGGTTCGCCTGCAGAGGTGAGACGTATGCTTGCAGAATGTACGCAGAGACAGGCGGCAAATGCTGCGGTGCGGGAGCTGGAGCATCTGATGGGCTGTCGCATTCCGAAAAAGATCGTGGCGCCGCTCTACAGCAAGCTGGCTGAGGTGACTGCCGAGGGGGTGCGCGGTGATTTGCCCTTCACCTTGACCGTGCGGGATATTACAGACAGTTCCAGTTGGATCTCATCGAAAATGCGCAAGCAAAAAGAATCGATTTTGGGAGGAAAAGGCCATGGCAGCGCATCCGAAATTTGAGGAGATTGCGGAGTTCATCTTCGCGAAAAAGATAGACGCAGATTATTTCCGGACGGCGGCGCGAATCAATGCCCATATCAGCGCTTGCTCGGAATGCAAAACAATATATGATACCTTGTTGGCGACGAAAGAGGCTGCAGAACGACATGCGACGAGCCAATTGGTTCGAAGCGGACAGAGCTTTCTGCTGAAGATTCAGAGTCTGACAAAGATCGCGGTTGAGGGACTGACGATGTATCACCCGATGCAGGCTGCAATCGTAAAGTCTATGGGCTCATCGTCACAACACGAGGTGATGGAGTCTGTGCTGATAGACGATGCCGGCAACCGGATTCGTATTGACGAAGATGGAAGTCTCAGCCTGTATTTTGATCGGTCATCTGTGCCGACCGGTCGGACGGTTGTCCTGATTCCTGAGGATCAGAGACAGCCGGAGATGGTTGGAGTGGTGGAAGCGTATGATCGGACGACCACACGTGTCCGCTTTGAGGGCATCGTGCCGGGTAACTTTAGGGTAAAAAGAGAGGCGTGACAACCATGGCCAAATGTTTTTGTTGCGGAGCAGAATTATCCCAACCGACCTGCGAACGTTGCGGATACGATGTCAGATCAGGTGTTCGCCTGCTGACAAAGCCCCAAAAAGCATATCGCCTTCCGCAGGAAGAGCCGGGACGGGAGATTCCGGCGTCTGCCTCGTTGCGCACAGAATCAGTACCTCGTTTTACGAGGGAGGTCCGTGTAAGCAGCCGGTTCACACCGAGAAGTGCAATGCGGAAAATCCTGCTCGGTATACTCTGCGTGGTTCTTTTGGCCGTTGGAGGCATAGTAGTAGGGCATAAAATAGCCGAAAAAGACGAACTTACCGAAGAGGAAAGATGGAGAGAGAACGGATTTATCGTCGAATTCGACTTATTAAAGGATGTTTATGTGGTTGCGGGATATCGCGGGGAAGAGGCTGAGATCCATATCCCCGGCCAATATAATCAAAAACCGGTGGAAATTGGGGCGGAAGCGTTTCTGGATAATCAGGTGATTGAGAAGGTTACCTTGGAAGAGGGGATCACAAACATCAGATGGAACGCATTCGACGGGTGCACGAATTTGACGGAAATTCATTTTCCGGAGAGCCTGCAATCTATAGAGTTTTTTGCGTTTGATGGATGTGAAAAATTGGAGACGATACTTGTTCCGGAAAATGTGACGGAACTGGGAACTTGCGCGTTTGCGGATTGCACGAATCTGAAGACTGCGGTTATTTTAGCCAATGTTGCAGAGATCGACTCGATTCTTTTTTCGGGCTGTAAGAACCTGCAGTTTCTTGTAATTCCGGGAAGTGTGCGTAACCTCTCGTTGACCGGGGATGATACCTTGTTGGAACTCTGCTTTGTCGGAACCGAAAAAGAGTGGGCCGCAGTTGAGTGGGCGAACAGAGAAGCGTCCCGAGGCAAGGTCATTCTGAAGCCGGATTTTCAGGTGGAAGATGGGGATGCTCTTTGTCGGAGACAAGACGTGATTTGGAAAGATCAGTATGCGGAGAGAACTGACCTGTATGAGACAGAGATACCAAACGGCACGAAGTATATCAGTCAGGGCGCTTTCCGACAGTGCACCAATCTGCAGTCGGTGACGATTCCGGGAAGTGTGGTTCGGATCGGAAAGAACGCATTCCACTTATGCAGCGGATTACAGTCAGTGACTATAGAGGAGGGCGTGCAGCAGATTGGAGAAAGCGCATTTGGCTTTTGCGAGAAATTAGAGTCAGTGACGATTCCGAATGGAGTGGCCCGAATCGAGAACAAGGCATTTGACTGTTGCTTTGATCTGAAATTCGTCACGATTCCGGGAAGTGTAACCTATATGGGAAACCAGATGTTTGATTGCAGTAATTTGGAAGAAATTCGTTATACCGGTACGCAGGCACAGTGGGAGGCGTTAAACTGGGAAGAAAAAGAAACCTATAAGGATTTGGTTGTTTTTGTGGAAACAGAATCGTGAGAAATGTACGGCGGTTACCTGGAGGGTGGCCGCTTTTTTTAAATCGGAGAATTATTTTTCTTTTCCATCCGACAATCTTCCTTGCGCGCGGATATACATGGTGCAAAGGCGAGAGGAGGACGAAAAGATGAGAAGACAGATGATTGATCAAGCGGAATTAACTGAGTTGATGCGTTTTTATTTTATGACTGTAGCGAGATTGCTTCGCTGGAAGGCGGATGAGCGCCGCTGTGCATTGGAGGAAAAAATATTAGATTTAATTCTGGCGATTCGCGGAAAAACGGAGTACCGTGAGGCATGCATGGAGATTTTGGATGTCACGAATCTGATCCAGACGATGACAGACTGCGCCATGATCAAACTGGGTGGGAATCTGATCCGAAAGGATCAGTGCGGATTTTTTGAACTGAAAGCGGAGGCGCTGAGAGCTTACCAGGTGAACGAGACTATGGCGTTTGATCCGGAACTGATGATGACCAATAACCGGGAGGCCGTTACCGCCGGGGATACGGGAGCCCTTCGGCTGGGAGCAGTGCTCGCGTGGTTAGGAGTGGACCGGGAGGCTTCGAGAGAAACGGCGATTCGCCACTGGCAGGTTCTGGCCTACACCGGTGACTATTTTGCGATGCAGGCGCTGGAACATGCGTACCGGTATCGGGAAGACGACGGAAATACAGCAAAATGGCGCAAGGTGCAGGAAATCTGCAAAGCCGCTGACCGGCAGTTTACGTTCACCGTGCCTGCGATTTACCTGCGAAAGGCTGATGATGAGGCAGTGGACACGGCACAGCTGATCCTGGCTGTGCGCAGCCGCTGTGCGGAGCAAAAAAAAGAAATGTTGCCGTTGCCGCTACTCCGGTACGCGATTGAGAGCACAGACGATCTGTCGGTCAAACTGCGCAATCTGTACGCAGAGCCTGCAGTGTATCATGTACTGTTGATCCAGCAGAGCAGAATCGGCCACAAGCAATACGGATTTTAAGGAGGAGAAGACGATGAGAAAAGGAACCTTTGATGTATATAATGCAGACAGCGGAGAGTTTTTCCGCAAGACGAGAACGGTGTTTCTGTACGGTCCGGTAACCGCGGAGACCGCCTATGATGTATGCAACTGCTTGAAATATCTGGACTATATTGATTCCGAGAAGCCGATCACGCTGGAGATCAATTCCCCCGGCGGTGAGGTTTCCTCCGGGCTGGCGATCATTGACACAATCCAGTGTATTCAGGCACCGGTTCGCGCTGTTGTCTGTGGAATGGCAGCCAGCATGGCGGCATTGATCGCCGCCTGCTGTACCAAGGGACTTCGCACCGCATTGCCTCACAGTACGGTAATGATCCACCAGCCTATCGGTGGGATGGAGAGTTCGCAGGCATCAGACATCGAGATTTATGCGAAGAACATGATGCGGACGAAAGCGACGCTCAATGGCCTGATGGCCGAGGCTTGCGGCAAGCCCATCGATGTGGTAGCAACCGATTCCGACCGCGATTATTACATGACGGCGGATGAGGCCGTTGCATACGGACTGTTGGACAGTGTTGTGACCTCGAAAAAGAAGGAAGTAAAAGAAGTCGCCTGACAGAAAGTGGCAGATCGTTTTCCGGCAAAGTGACGCATACTAAATCGACCGCTTCGAAACGGAGCGGAAGAAAGGGATGCTCACATGCCGGAGACAAAAAAACAGCCACTTCACACGGTTGGCCAATATATTGTATTGTTTATGTTCCTGTCATTTGCGGGCTGGGCGGTTGAGACATTGCTCTGCTCGCTGGAGGCAGGTAGATGGTGCAACCGGGGATTTATCACCCTTCCCCTCTGTACAATCTACGGATTTACGGTGCTGGGGGCATATTTTCTGCTGGGGACACCGCAAAAAGGCGGAGTCTTACTGAAAAAGATACCCTCCGGGCCGATGCGCGTCTTGCTTTATTTTCTGCTGGCAGCAGGTCTGACCACAGCGACAGAACTGGTCACCGGCTGGTTTTTTGCCCGGATCTGCGGTGTCAGTCTTTGGGACTATTCCGGATATCGGTTCCACTTCAATGGATATATCTGTCTGGAGTTTTTCGTGGTCTGGGGAATCCTTTTCCTGATCGGGATGCGCTATGCCTTTGAGCCGGTCAAGCGGTTGATCGGCTCAATGCCGAGGAAGGGACTGCTCTGGGGATCTGCGGTATCCGGGGTGTTATTGTGTGTGGACTGGATTGCCAGTTATGCAAAGATATTTGGTTGATACAGAGGCCCTCTCCGGGCAGTTGTCTTCGGAGACGGGTCTCTCTTTGTGACAGTTGACAGAAACTTTTAGTTGTGCTACAGTCAAATCAAAGAAAGTCGGCTGTGGCCATACAAAGGAGATTCATCATGAAGACAGTAAACAGAGAAGCGGAAGTGGTTGTGCTGGGAGCGGGACCGGGCGGTTTGGCGGCTGCATTGGCGGCGGCGAGAAACGGAGCGAAGGTGATGCTGATTGAGAAGAATGGCTATCTGGGTGGAAATATGACCATCGGTTTGCCACTTCTTGGTTTTCTGGACAGAGAAGGAAAACAGGTGCTTGCCGGAATTGCCGAGGAGTTCATGGAAGATCTTCGCGGGTATAAGACCGCTTACGGTCAGGCGGCCACGGCACATCGATACTGCCCGATGCACAATTCTGTGACCTTGTATGACCACGAATTGTTTAAGATCGTTGCGCTGAAGAAGGTACTGGAGGCGGGCGTTGAACTGTTGCTCCACTGCGAACTGGAATCAGTCAATGTGGACAATCGGGAATTGAAGACGATCACGGTCATGGGAAAAGGATACCGCATTACCGTGTCTGCGAAGATATTTATTGACGGAACAGGCGACGGTGACATGGCGTACATGGCCGGAGCAAGCTATGAGAAGGGACAGAAGGACACCGGAGTGATCCAGCCTCCGACGCTGATGTTCAAGGTGGCCGGAGTGGAAATGGAAAGGACTTTCCGTTTTCTGGAGGAGGATCCGGACCAGATGACACCTCATAAGACCGTCGAGGTTTACGATGGCTACAATGCCGAGTATTTCCGGAAGGATCCCACCTTTGTCATGGTGGCAATGCAGAAACTGGTGACGGAGCTTCGTGCGCAGGGAAAGATGCCCATTGACCGCGAGAATATTATCTGCATCAATAGTGTGCTGCCGGGGGAGGTACACCTGAACTGTACCCGTCATCTGGGGACTGACGGAAGCGATGTGTTCAGCCTCACCCGTGCGGAGATCGAGGGTTACCTGCAGGTGGAGAAATTTGTTGAGACACTGAAAGAGCACGTGCCCGGTTTTGAGCACTGTTATATAACCCAGATCTATCCGTCCATGGGAATTCGCGAAGCGCGCCGGTTCTCCGGCATTGCGACGCTGACAGAAGCGGATCTGGTGGAGGGAAGAATCGATGAGAATACCATCGGAATCGGTTCCTACCCTGTGGATATCCATGCCGGTGAAGGCTCCGGCACGGTGTTCACAAAGATACCGCCTTACGGCATTCCCTACGGAATCACCGTCAGTGATGAGATCGAAGGGCTGATGTTTGCGGGGCGCTGTGCGTCCATGGACGCGGTGGCGATGAGTTCTGCCCGCGTCATGCCAATCTGCATGGCGATCGGTCAGGCGGCCGGTGTGGGCGCAGCTTTGGCCGTGAAGCAGGGGATCCCGGCGAAGAATGTATATGTGCAGGAAGTGAGAGACCGATTGAAGGATGCCGGTGTAATCTTGAGTGTGGAGGGATGAGATGCCGTTTCAGATCGTACATCAGGATATCACAAAAATGAATACGGATGCCATTGTGAATGCGGCCAATTCCGGCCTGCAATGTGGTGGCGGTGTCTGTGGAGCAATCTTCACAGCAGCGGGTGCGAGGAAACTGGAGAAAGCGTGTCGACAGATTGGATATTGCCCTACGGGAAGCGCAGTGATTACGCCGGGATTCGATCTGCAGGCGAAGTATGTCATTCATGCGGTCGGGCCCTTTTGGCAAGGCGGACAGTGTGGAGAGCGTGAACGGTTGGCAGACGCATATCGTAAATCGCTCGAGCTGGCAGCGGAACATAAGCTGAGTAGTATAGCCTTTCCCCTGATCTCATCCGGCATCTACGGATATCCGAAAGCGGAGGCGCTTCAGGTGGCGATTGGCGTGTTTGCGGAGTTTCTGGCGGACCATGAGATGGACATCTATTTGGCGGTGTTTGACCGAAAGGCGGTCTCGCTCAGCGAGAACCTGTTTGCCAACATTACGCATTATATCGATACATATTATGTAGAGAAACCGCAAAGACGGCGGCTGGAAGAGCGCAGCTTTTGTATGGCATCGATGAAGATGCCTCAGTGCGCGATGGAGTTACCTTCGATGGCGGGGGACGCAAAATCGGCAAAAGAATCAAATATGCCTGAGATTCCGCAGTTCCTTACCAGGAAGAAAAAGGACAGAGATTTAACCGAAGTGGTGAACAATCTGGGAGAGACATTCTCCGAGATGGTG
>JAFQDI010000027.1 GCA_017416055.1 Lachnospiraceae bacterium | reverse complement strand
GTTCGAGTCCCTCCATCCCCATAAAGAGAGGCAGGCTTCAATTGAAGCTTGTCTCTTTTTCTTTACCATAGATTGTATCCGAAGGAGAGAGGCATGCTTTTATTACTTTTTGTTGCATGGATCGTGTTTAATGGAAAGATAACTTGGGAAATTTTGTGGCTGGGTGCAGTTGTTTCTGTATTACTGTATGCGTTTATGTGTAAATTTATGGATTATGATTTGAACAAAGAGAAGCGCATTTATCGAAAAGCCATGTTCATGGGAAGATATGTGGCATTGTTGGCAAAGGAAATTGTCAGCGCGAACCTGGCAGTGATTCGCTTGATTTTGAGCCGGGAGGAAGAAATTGAACCCTGTATGAGAAAATTCAGTACCGATCTTCGGTCGGAGAATTCTAAGGTTATTTTGGCAAATTCAATTACACTGACACCGGGAACCATTACAGTATCGCTAAATGAAAACGAGTTTGTCGTTCATTGTCTGGATAATCGTTTGGCAGAAGGGATCGAAGACACTGTTTTTCAGAAGCAGTTGAAAGAGATGGAGGCTGCGCTGGATGAGCAGGATAGTGAGAAGAAAGGAGACCGCGAGGATCATGGAACTGATGCAGCAGTATGAGTGGATTTTTCATATTATCTTAGTTGTTCTGGCACTGATGCTTCTTTTGTGTCTTATCCGCGCGATTATCGGACCGAGAATTGCAGACCGATTGATGGCAATCAATATGATTGGCACTATGGTTATGGTGATTATTGCCACCTTGGCGATCGTGATGGAAGCAGGATATCTGGTGGATATTTGCCTGATTTATGCGTTGATCAGCTTTTTATCCGTTGTGGTGTTGACTAAAGTATACACCGGAGTATATTTGGAGGCGAAGGACCACAGAGCAGAGCAGGAAGGAGAGGGAAGAGAAGATGTTTATTGAATGGATACGGTTGATTGCCGGAATTGGCTTTATGCTGATCGGAATTGGCATTTTTATCGTGGAACTGATCGGCGTATTCAAATTTAAATATGTGTTGAACCGAATGCATGCGGCGGCGATGGGCGATACATTGGGGCTGGGAGCCAGTTTGTTTGGCCTGATTATCCTTTCAGGCATTAATTTTACTTCGCTGAAGATTGCCTTGATCATCGTGTTTTTGTGGTTGGCTTCTCCGGTGTCCTCGCATTTGATTGCGCGCTTGGAAGTGACAACCAATGAACATTTGGGGGAATTCTGTGATTTGCCGGAAGAGAAGGAGGAAGAGACATGCTGATGTTTAAGTATATTCTGCTGTTCTTCCTGGTAGTGTGTGCCATCGCGGTGAGCTTTTCCAAAAGCTTGTTAAATTCCATTATTATTTTCATGTCATACAGTTTAATCATGTCAATAATTTGGGTATTGCTGGAGTCCCCGGATTTGGCTATCACCGAGGCTGCGGTGGGTGCCGGCGTAACCAGTTTGTTGTTCTTTATTGCATTGAAGAAAATTCAAGGAATGCAGGTAGAGGAGGAAGAAGATGAGCAGACGGATCTCTGAAGAGGAATACAATCAAAAAGCAGTCAACCGTCTGATTCGCTGGATAAAGGGTGAATCTGATCCTTTCCTGTCTAATATGCAGATCAGTGAGCAGAAGGATGCGGCACCGAACCCACGACTGCTTCGACTCCATCAGTTGGATCGCGAGCATGTGATTGAGAGCGTTCACGATACCGAACACAATAAGATATACAAAGGATTCTTTTGGTTCTATCGGATTGCGGCTGTACTGAGCTGTCTGGCATTGATCGCGATTTTGCTGGTTGCAGTTTCTTATCTGCCGCCGGTAGGTACGGGAAATAATCCCACCAACAATGAGGTGGTGGACAAGTATATTGAGGATGGAATCAAGGATACCGGAGCAGTGAATGTGGTTACCGGCATGATTTTGGATTACCGAGCCTTCGATACCTTTGGTGAGTCCAATGTTTTGTTTATTGCTACCTGTACGGTGTTGATTCTCATGCGTAACGACAAGAAAAAAGACAAGCGCCGCGCGGAAATCGAGGACAGGCGGGAACAGTATTATGAGCCGAAAGCGGACGGTATTCTGCAGAGAATCACGGCGGTGTTGTTCCCGATTATTCTTATGTTCGGAATTTATGTGGTGTTGAACGGTCATCTTTCGCCGGGAGGAGGGTTCTCCGGCGGAGTAATCATTGGTGTAGGCTTGATCTTGTATCGAAATGCCTTCGGAATCAAGAAGACAGAGCGGTTTTTCACGGAAAAGACGTACAAATGGATCAGTTTCAGTGCGTTAACGTTCTACTGCCTGGCAAAAAGCTATTCTTTTTATACCGGTGCGAATCACCTGGAAAGCGGAATTTCGTTGGGAACACCGGGAGATATTCTCAGTTCCGGACTGATTCTTCCACTGAATATCTGTGTGGGCCTTGTTGTTGCTTGTACTACCTACGCGTTTTATTCGCTGTTCAGAAAAGGAGGGTTTTAAGCCATGTTTGGACCGAATCTTCTTGCCAATATCGGTGAAGCGGTTGCGATGCTTTTGTTCGGCATCGGATTTGCAAACCTTCTGTTTCAGAAAAATCTGATAAAGAAAATCATCGGATTTGATATGATGGATGCTGCAATCTATCTGTTTTTGGCGGAAAAAGGATATATCACCGGAAGACTGGCACCTATTATTGTCGACGGAAATCAGGATCCCTCGGTGTATATCAACCCGATCCCCAGTGGATTGGTGTTGACCGGAATCGTCGTCTCTGTGTCGGTATCCGCATTGATGCTTTCACTGACGATCCGCCTCTACCGGAGATATCATACCCTTGATCTGGATGAGATTTCAGCTAACCTGCGAAAGGAGGGGCTGTGATGTCATTCGTACAGAATGTTCCGTTTATTACCATCATGCTCTCCATGTTTTCCGGGATCGCGTCTTCCATGTTAAAGGAGAAGGCGGCAAAATGGGTGAACACGGTGATGATTACCGTGTGTGGCGGTCTGACCGGCTGGCTCCTCATTTATCTGTGTAAATCGGGAATCGGAAGTTACACCTACATGATGGGACATTTCCCGGCACCTTGGGGCAATGAGCTGCGCGTAGGTATCTTAGAAGCCGGTATGGCTCTGTTTTTCTGCGTGATTATGCTGCTGTCACTGATCGGCGGTCGGAAAAAGCTGTTAGAGGAAGTGGAGTACACTAAGCACAATATTTATTATATTTTAACGAACCTGATGCTTAGCTCCTTGTTTGCATTGGTTTATACCAATGATTTGTTTACCGCTTACGTTTTTGTGGAGATCAATACCATCTCTGCCTGTGGTCTGATCATGATCCGACAGAATGGAAGAACCATCGAAGCAGCGGTGCGTTATATGATCATGAGTCTTTTGGGCTCCGGTCTTTTGTTGATGGGGCTGTGTATGCTCTATGATCTTACCGGCCATTTGCTCATGTCCAATATCCAGCAGAAGGTGGCTGAGGTGATGGCGGAAGGAACTTACCGGATCCCCCTGTTAATCTCAATCGGCATCATGACGGTAGGTCTGGCTATCAAGAGTGCGTTATTTCCTTTTCACTCCTGGCTTCCGGATGCATACGGTTATTCCACGATTTCCTCCGCGGCGATTTTATCTAGTTTGGTGTCAAAGGGATATATTTTCCTGTTGATCAAGATTTTTTATCGAGTGATTGGATTTGAACACATTGCGGGCAGTCATATATTGAACATTTTGTTTGTATTCGGCCTTTGTGGTATGATTTTCGGTTCAGTTAGTGCGATTTGGGAGAATGATATTCGAAGAATGATCGCTTTTTCTTCTGTGGCGCAGATCGGTTACATCTATATGGGCTTTGGCCTGGGAACCGAGTCAGGCATGGTGGCCAGCATCTTCCACATTCTGGTTCATGCTGCAACGAAGTCACTGTTGTTTATCTCTGCGATCGGGTTGACCGATTCCTCAAAGTTTAGCAGACACTTTTTGGATTTGACCGGTTCGGGATACCGCAACAAGATTGCCGGTATCGGATTTGCGGTGGGGTCTTTCTCTATGGTAGGTATTCCGATGTTCTCCGGTTTCGTGAGTAAATTACTGTTTGCAGAAGCAGCAGTAATCGTTCCCAACTGGCGGATGTTTCCCACCTTGATCGTTTTGGCGATCAGTACTGTGTTAAATGCGATTTACTTTCTGAAGACGGTGATCCGTATTTATGCACCGATTCCGGCAGGAAAGGAAGAACAGGAAGGATATACACGCGTTCATTGCCGGGACCAGAAAGTGTATACGGCAGCGATTATTTTATTCATTGTGGTGAACTTGGTTCTCGGATTGACCTCTCAGCCCATCATTCAGTTGATCAATGAGGGACTTGGTCAGTTTTCATAAAATTGATGGAAAGCAATCGTGAAGAGAGAGGAGAAAAGATATGAGTTACTTAATCATCGTGGCGATATTGATTCCGGTCCTGTGTGGCTTGGGAATATTGATCAGCCCGGAATGGAAAAAACGTAACGCATTGCTGACGGTGACCGGAGGCGCATTGATGATTACCGCCATTCTGGCCGGTATAGTGATTTTGGGTGGAGAGCAGGAACTTAGATTACTGTCTCTTGGTAAAAACATGGACATCTTTTTCCGCGTGGATATGGCGGGACGTTTGTTTGGCGGTGTCGTGGTTTTGGTCTGGCTGCTTGCAGGGGTATATGCGTTTGAGTACATGAAACACGAGAAGGAAGAGAAGCGTTACTTCGGATTTTATGTGCTGGTATTTGGTGTGCTGCTGGCGTTAGTGTTCGCCGGCAATCTGCTAACCTTCTATCTGTTTTACGAGTTGATGACCCTGCTTTCTTTTCCGTTAATCCTTCATTCGAAGACGAAGGAGGCGATCAAAGGCGGAATGAAGTATCTGTTTTACTCCCTGTTTGGAGCATATATGGTACTGTTTGGCCTGTATTTCCTGAACAAATATGCACTGACGCTGGAATTTAGTGCCGGCGGAGTGCTAAATATGAGTGCAGTAACCGGAAACGAAGGATTGCTTCTCCTGGTTGCATTTTCCATGATTGTTGGCTTCAGCGTGAAGGCCGGAATGTTTCCTTTTCATGCATGGCTGCCGACTGCCCATCCTGTGGCACCTGCGCCTGCCAGCGCGGTTATGTCCGGTATTATTGTGAAAATGGGTGTTTTGGGTATTCTGCGCGTGGTATTCTACCTGTTCGGAGCAGATTTCCTGCGTGGATCTTGGGTACAGACCGCCTGGTTGATTCTGTCTTTGACTACGGTTTTCATGGGATCCATGCTGGCATATCGCGAAAAACTTCTGAAAAAACGTCTGGCTTATTCGACGGTCAGCCAGGTATCCTACATCTTGTTCGGTATGGCACTGCTTCAGCCTCAGGCGCTTACCGGTTCGCTGCTTCATGTGGTTTTTCACGCGGTAATCAAGTCTACTCTGTTTCTTGGTGCAGGAGCAATCATTTATAGGACCGGAAAGACAACGGTAGATGAACTGAAGGGAATCGGAAAAGAAATGCCGGTAACGATCTGGTGTTACACCTTTGCATCGGTGGCACTGATTGGTATTCCACCTGCCAGCGGCTTTATCAGCAAATGGTATTTGGCGATGGGAGCACTGGAGTCCGGAATTCAGGTGTTTACCTGGTTGGGACCGGTGGTTTTACTGTTGAGCGCACTTCTTACTGCCGGATATCTGCTTCCCATTACGATTGGTGGATTTTTGCCGGGAGAAGAGTTTGATTATGGGAAGTTGAAGAAAAGAGAGCCGAATTTGACGATGTTGATTCCATTGTTGGTGTTGGGATTGCTTGCCATTGGACTGGGACTTTTCCCTAATCCGCTGAAGGATCTGATCGCTCAGATTGTTCAGGCGGTGATGTAAAGGGCGAGGTGTCAAATGAACGAGTATTGGATTTTAGTGGCGATATTGCTTCCTGTTTTGGGCAGTGTTTTGATTTCACTCATTCCTTTTTCCAAGAGAGGACATATGCTGTTCTGCCTTGAGGCGGTAGTTCTGGTGACTTCGGTTATTGTGTGGGTGTTGATCCTCGGAGGAACGACGGAAAGCATCCATGTGGTTCGTTTCGTTCACAATCTGTCCATCTCCTTTAAGATCGATGGAATGAGCATGGTGTTTGCCGGCCTGATTTCGATTTTGTGGCCTCTTGCGACGCTCTATGCCTTTGAGTACATGGAACAGGAAAAGAACGAGAAGACCTTTTTTCTGTTCTATGGTATGACGTATGGAGTTACCTTGGGAATTTCTTTTGCCCACGATATGATGACCATGTATTTCTTCTATGAGCTGCTTACGTTGACCACCGTACCGTTGGTCGTTCATGCGTTGAATCGGGAATCCATCCATGCGGCAAGAAAGTACCTGTACTATTCCCTGGGAGGCGCGGCGTTCGCATTGATGGCGATGGTATTCATCATTGTGTATGGTGAGTCTTGTGACTTCGTATATGGCGGAGTGCTGAACATGTCCCGGGTGGGAGATAAGGCATCCCTGCTTTTGTGGATCTATTTCTTTGCGTTCATGGGATTCGGTGTGAAAGCAGCGATCTGGCCGTTGTCATCCTGGCTTCCTAAGGCGGGCGTGGCACCCACACCGGTCACCGCGCTGCTCCATGCGGTGGCGGTGGTCAATGCCGGTGCCTTCGCCATCATTCGTCTGACCTATTACAGCTTTGGCGTGGCGTTTTTGCGTGGAACCTGGGTGCAGTATGCAGTAATGGCTTTTGCCATGTTTACCATCGTGTATGGTTGCAGCCGGGCGGTAAAGGAGACTCACATCAAACGAAGACTGGCATTTTCTACGGTGAGCAATTTGTCCTACATTGTGTTTGGCGTGACCTTGATGACACCGTTGGGCCTGGTGGGCGCATTGGCTCACTTTGTGTGCCATGGCGTGATGAAGATGTGTACATTCCTCTGTGCCGGTTCATTTATGCATCAGACCGGGAAGCATTATGTTTATGAAATGGATGGGATGGGAAAACAGATGCCCATCGTATTCGGAACCTTCACTGTGTCTGCGTTAGGCTTGGTTGGTGTTCCCGGTTTTGCCGGATTTATCAGCAAATGGAATCTGACAGCAGCAGCGGTGGACAGCGGTGTAACCCTTGCCTATTTCGGAGTGGCATGTCTGCTGATTTCTGCCCTGTTAACGGCGATTTATCTGTTCAGTGTGGTGACACGCGCCTTTTTTACGAAAGAGGATTTTGACGGATCGGCTATCCGAGAAATCAAGGATCCTACCTGGAAAATGTGTGTACCGCTGCTGATTTGCGCGGCGGGCGTGATTTTGCTGGGGTGGTTTTCGGAACCATTGATTGAATTCTTTGGAAAAATTGCCAACGGATATTGATAAAGGAGGAGAGTGCTGATGATGAACTGTTTGGTCTGTCTGATCATCTTTATGCCCATGGCGGCGGCCTTCTTGTCCTATTTGATCGGAAGGCGGTCAAAGAGAGTCAGAGACGGATTAGTCGGAGTGGTGACTATTCTGGAATTCGTGCTTTCCCTGTTACTGCTTCTGAGCTTGTCCAAAATGGACGGAGAAATCGTTGAGCTTCCGGGTGTGTGCGGGTTTGGACTGACCTTTACCGTAGATGGGTTTAGAGCGATTTACGGCGTGATCGCTTCGTTTATGTGGATGATGACCTCGCTGTTTTCACCGGAATATTTTCGCCATTATCGGAACCGAAATCGGTATTATCTGTTCCAGTTGGTGACGCTGGGGGCTACGGAGGCGGTTTTTTTGTCCGCTGATTTGTATACCACATTTATATTTTTTGAAATCATGTCACTGGCGTCCTATGTGTGGGTGGTACAGGACGAGAAAGAAGAGGCGATGAGAGCCGGAGCGACCTATCTGGCGGTTGCGGTGATCGGAGGACTGGTCATGCTCATGGGTCTGTTCTTACTGTATGATCAGGCGGGAACACTGGTGATTGACGAATTGCACGAGGCCTGCCGGGGAAAAAATGTGTATGTGGCGGCAACTTGTCTGCTGGTGGGATTCGGTGCGAAGGCGGGAGCATTTCCACTGCATATCTGGCTTCCGAAGGCACATCCGGTGGCACCGGCTCCGGCCAGTGCGCTATTATCCGGTAGTTTGACGAAGACCGGTATTTTCGGTATTCTGGTGATTGGCGGCAAGATTTTGCTCCACGATGCACCATGGGGTGCATTGATGCTGATGATCGGTGCAATTGCCATGTTTTTTGGAGCGTTGTTGGCGGTATTTTCTGTTGATTTCAAGCGGACGCTTGCCTGCTCATCTGTTTCTCAGATCGGGTTTATCCTGGTGGGTGTCGGAATGCAGGGACTGTTGGGCGAGGAAAATGTCTTGGCAGTGCGAGGAACATTTCTCCATATGCTCAATCACTCGGTGTTTAAACTGGTGCTGTTTATGGCAGCCGGAGTGATCTATATGAATACACACAAGCTGAACCTGAATGATATTCGCGGGTTCGGACGGAAAAAGCCGTTGTTGGCTGTCATCTATCTGATGGGTGCACTGGGGTTGGGCGGATTCCCCTTGTGGAGTGGATATGTGAGTAAAACCTTGCTCCATGAGAGTATTGTGGAATATATTCACGAACTGGAAGGGGGCCATGCTGCATCGACCATATTTACTACCTGGCAGATGCAAGGGGTAGAGTGGATATTTCTGATCAGCGGAGGCCTGACAATCGCCTATATGTGCAAGCTGTTTGTAGCTGTCTTCATAGAGAAAAATGTGGATATCGAACTCCAGAAGCATTACGACGAAAAGAAAATCTATATGAAACCGGTAAGTGCTTTTGCGCTGGCTGCAGGAGCGGTTCTTATCCCTGTATTGGGAACATTCCCTCAGGCGTTTATGGATAGCGCGGCAGATATGGCGCAGTCCTTTATGGGAGTAAGTCATAGCGGACATGCAGTACATTATTTCGCATGGGTAAACTTAAAAGGAAGCGTGATTTCCATTCTGATCGGTGCGTCAGTGTATTTGCTTGTGGTACGAGGCCTGTTAATGAAAAAGGTGCCGGACGGAAGCACGGTATACGTGGATCGCTGGCCGAAGTGGATGGATTTGGAAGATCGGATATACAGACCGGTGGTGCTGAAGTTGATTCCCAATGTGGCGGGCGGAATTTGTACCGTGCTTGATCGGATGACTGACGTACTAATCGGCTGGCTAATCGCGGTGGGAAATCTGGTCACCGGCTGTATGGATATTTTAACGGACGGTTTGGTGGTACTGTTGCGAAAGACCGTCTATCGTGACAGCCCTAAAGTAATCGAGTTGGAAGAAGGAAATGAGTTTACCCATGCACTGGGGGCATTTCTGAATCGGACAGAGGTGGTGCTGAATAAAACGATCTGGAAAAATCATCCTCACAAAAAAGACTTGGAGCATTGGTTTGTTCTGAAATATTCTGCGTTCAAAGAGAACAGCAGTTTTATTGAACGAAGCCTGTCCTACGGATTGATTTTGTTCTGCATCGGACTTTGTGCGACCTTGATTTATTTGTTGGTGTCGGCGTTTTTCTAAAAAATGACTAAAAAAAAGTGATTTTTGGGCTCAAAAACCATGATTAATGAACTTGAAATCGGTGTCTGAAAGTGCTATTATCTGTTGGTGCTTTCGGGCACTGATTTTATGTATGGAAAAGAGGCGTTGATATGGCAACTTTATTATCACTTTCGATTGCGTTATTTGCGGGTTTGATGATGACCCGTGTACTGAAACCCCTGAAGCTTCCGTCTGTAACCGCATATCTGATCGCGGGTGTGCTGGTGGGCCCTTACTGTCTGGGTGCATTGAATATTGGGGGAATCGGATTTAATTCCCATGAGAATGTGGCAGAATTTGGATTGATTTCCGAGGTGGCGTTGGGCTTTATCGCCTTTGCTATCGGAAACGAGTTCCGTCTGTCCCAGCTTCGTCAGACCGGACGTCAGGCGACCATCGTCGGTATTGTGCAGGCTTTTGTAGCTACGATTTTTGTGGATGTTGCACTGTTTGTTCTTCACCTGTTTTTGGGCGACCGTCTTCCCCTCCCCACGGTTCTCACGCTGGGAGCGATCGCGACCGCGACAGCACCGGCGGCTACGCTGATGGTTGTCCGCCAGTATAAGGCGAAGGGAAAACTGACCGACATTCTGCTCCCCGTTGTTGCGCTGGACGATGCGGTAGGTTTGATTGTGTTTGCGGTATCTTTTGGGGTGGCGATGGCCCTGCACAATGGAAGCTTTGATCTGACTTCCATCGTGGTGGAGCCGATATTGGAGATCGGACTTTCTCTGATTTTGGGTGCGTTCATGGGTTGGGTATTGACCCAGTTGGAGAAGATGTTCAACTCCAACAGCAACCGTCTGTCCCTGACGATTGTTTTTGTTTTTCTGACGGTGGCGTTGTCCATGATAGAGTTTGAAATCGGCGGTGTACATATTCATTTCTCTTCCCTTTTGGTATGTATGATGCTGGGAACCATGTTCTGTAACCTGTGTCCGTTGTCCCACGATCTGATGGAACGAGCGGACAAATGGACCGCTCCGTTGTTTGCTTGTTCTTTGTTCTCAGCGGCGCAGAATTGGAACTGAGTGTAT
>JAFQDI010000026.1 GCA_017416055.1 Lachnospiraceae bacterium | reverse complement strand
ATGCTCGTGCATATGGTCATGGCTGTGAGTATGTTCATGTGTGTGTTCATGCTTGGGTTCATGAGTATGTTCATGGTGAGGCTCGTCATGGATGTGATGCTCATGAGAATGCTCGCCTTCCTCCATACCGCGATACATCACATGCATGCGGGTTCCGGTGATACCGCATTTCTTTGATTCTGCGGGAATGTAGAAAATTCCGGGAATGCCGATACGGTTCAATTCATCAGCAACCGCGTCCTTGTCGGGAAACAGTTCGATCAAAGCGGCAGTCAGCATATCGCCGGCAGCACCCATACTGCAGTCAAAATACAAGGTCTTCATCATTTTGCCTCCATGTGATTGATCATACTTGCGAGATATCCGGCACCGAAGCCGTTATCAATGTTGACCACGGACACACCGCTGGCGCAACAATTCAGCATGGATAAAAGAGCAGCGAGGCCGCCAAAGGCAGCACCGTAACCTACACTGGTAGGAACCGCGATCACGGGACAGTCCACCAGACCGCCAACTACACTGGCGAGAGCTCCTTCCATGCCGGCGATAGCGATCACCACGCTGGCGCTCATCAGTTCCTCGCTGTGTTTGAGGAGGCGGTGAAGTCCTGCAACGCCAACGTCATACAATCGAGTCACCCGGTTTCCCAAAAATTCGGCGGTCAGGGCAGCTTCTTCGGCGACGGGGATGTCACTGGTACCTCCGGTGGCAACCACGATAGTGCCGATTCCACCGGGAGTATTCATTTCACCAACTACGCCAATCCTTGCGTCGGAGTGGTAGGTGAGAGGCTTTGCGGCATTTACTTTATCTGCCTTTTCCTGATCAAGGCGGGTGATGAGGATATTTCTCTGTCCGTTCTTTTCCAGAGTATCCAAGATACCGATAATCTGATCAGCGGTTTTTCCGGCACCGTAGATCACCTCGGCAGCCCCCTGACGGACCTTGCGGTGAAGGTCTACCTTTGCATATCCGATATCCTCAAACGGCTTCTGTTTGAGCTGCAGCAAAGCATCGTCCACAGACATCTCGTGGGATTGAACCGCCTGCAAAATATGTTTGATCTCGTTATTCATCACGTACCTCCAAATCCAGTAAAACGGCCGAATAGTATCGGCGTAATGTATCAAAAATCTCGCTTCGTTTTTCCATCAACCGGGGAAGCTGGCTTTCCTTCAGCTGTAGTTTGGCCGCTGACCCCATGAGGCGAATGCGAAAATCGGTAAAGCCGAGTGTTCGTAAATAATTCTCCGATTTTTCCGTCCGGGAGAGCAGATCGGCAGTGATCTCAGTCCCGGTAGGAATGCGGGTTGCAAGGCAGGCATAGGCCGGCTTGTCCCAGGTAAACAGTCCGGCTTCTCTTGAGCGATCCCGGACCATTTTTTTGGTCAGTCCGCACTCACGGAGGGGAGAACGAACGGAGAGCTCATAAAGGGTTTTCATTCCGGGACGGTCATTCACATCGTCGGATGCATTCGTTCCGTCCATAATCACCGCGTATCCGTCAGCATGGGCTGCTTCGAGGATCGCGCGAAAAATCCTCCGCTTGCAGTGGTAGCAGCGGTTTGCGGGGTTTGAGGTCACTTCAGTATCCGCAAGAACGTCCAGATGAATCGTTTTCATCGGCATCGAGAGTTCTTTCGCCAGACGACAGGCATCCTCATACTCAAATTCGGGCTGAAATGCGGTCTTTACATAGTATGCGGTCGTATCAGCACCACACTCTTTCGCAGCGTAGAGCAAATAAGCAGAGTCCACACCGCCGGAAAAGGCCAGAGCGATTTTCGGATTTTTTTCAAAAAAGATGGATAATTCCATAATCGACCTCGTTACAAAGGATTTCTGTTTATTTTAACACAAAACTGCCGGAATGGGAATAGAAAAAAAGACAAACGTTTGGGAAAAAGATTTTGGTGAAAATGTATGAATCTACTTGAGAAAACGCAAAGAATATGGTAGGATTAAACTACACAAAAGAAACGTGAGCAAGGAGGGAATAAAGTGAAAACAAATCTGAAAAAGCTTGCAAAAGGAAATCGGGGACTTCAAATTTTCCTGAATGTGTTGATGGTATTGCTGATTCTGTTGGGAGTGATTGGACTGATCGGTTCAGTGGGGGAGAATTCTGAAGCGACACTGTACACCGCTGACAGCAATGAAGGCGATTTGGTTTATGTGGATGCGCAGTATGCATCGGACTTTTTTGCATACTTTGATGTCAATGATTCGCACAAGCTTTATTTTATCATGGATAAGGATTTTGATGTATCTATCGTATGTATTCCCGATAATGAGATAGGCGGGTATGAAGCTCTTCAGGCATATACCTTCGGAGAGACGAAAGTGGCTCCTGATACCGTTCGCACGGAGGGTAAGCTGGTGACGATCGATGACGAGTTGATGCAGCTTGCAATCTCCGAATTCAACTGGTTCATCGGTGAGAACAAGGTGACGGCAGAAAACTGCCATGAATTTTTTGGAAAGTATTATATTGATACCACAGTAGGAGTGGCGTTGGGCGATTATTTCATTTTTGTTGTACTCATTATCCTGGCGGTCATCGGTCTCGTTTGGATGGCGAAGAAAAATGGTAAAGTGAAGCAGAAATCCGCACGTGTTCTGGCCACACTTGCGCAGAGTGGTGAGACAGAGCTGGTGGATGAGGAACTCTCAGATGAAAATGCGAAGCAGTTTAAAAAGATCGGTGTCTATCTGACAAAGAGTTACCTGATCAGTTACCGTAATGGCCTGGTCGTAGTGCCGTTGTCCTCAATGAACGGACTGTACGGTGTGGTGACGGACAGAAATTATGAACTGGTGGTTCGCGAAGCGGATGAGGCAGAGCGTGTCATTGTCCAGACCGAGAACAAGGTCAATCAGCAGTGGGACGAGCTTGCTGCGCTTGTGACAGCAATCTCAAATCAGGTGTCTGATCTGGAATACGGCGCGGGCAGAGAAAAGATCGAGGGATCCTTTGACATTACACAGATTGAGCACTTTTTTATAGCGCGAAGGAGTAACTCCGCACTGGAAGTACAGACAGAGATGACAAATGCAGACGGTACGATCATGGCACCTAATTTCGGGCTCGGTATCGTGGGGGCATTGATCGGAGCATTGATCGGCGGCGTTCTGTGGGTGGTGATCGGAAAAATGGGATACATCGCAGGAATTGCGGGCTTTGTGATCATCTATCTTGCGGCAATGGGCTTCAAAAAAGGCGCGAAGGTACTGACCAGAAGCGGTGCTGTGATTGCAGTGATCATTTCCGCGTTGATGATTTTTGCGGCGAATTATATGCTTTATGTGTGGATCATGACAGAGGCCT
>JAFQDI010000025.1 GCA_017416055.1 Lachnospiraceae bacterium | reverse complement strand
CATTGCAAAAACCGACCTCGAAAACGGTCATGGTTTTAATGGCAAATGTGAACAATCCTCATTATACAGCGATGCTCAGCAAAATAGAAGATGCGTGTTACGCGAACGGGATCAATGCGATTTCCTGCTGTACGTACCATGATCGGGAAGTGGAAAAAACCTACATGGAGTTGGCGGTCAAGTTAAATTGCTTCGGCGTGATTGTCCTGTATCCGGCAGGCAATCAGGAAGCACTTGCTGAGCTCTCTGAGCACCTTCCGGTGGTGACAATCTGCGATCGAACGTTTGATTTTTCTACGGACATTGTGGAGTTGAACAATTTTCGCGCGGGGCAGATCGCTGCGGAGCATTTACTGTCGCTGGGCCATAGGAGAATTGCGGTGCTGACCAGTTCGCTGGAGCGAAACATCGCTCGAACGGAGCGATTAAATGGGCTAAAAGATTATTTTGCAAAATACTTACCGGATGATGATATGGTGTTGTGTGTCGAGAATGGGTCAGAGTCGGATAAGCTGGCAGAACGCCTTAATGATTATCACGCAGGTTATTTTTTGGCGAGAAATGAAAACCTGTACAACCGAGGCATCACTGCACTGGTTTGCATGAACGATGCACTTGCATACGGGGTATTGGATGCGTTAAAAGAGGAAGGATTGTCGGTCCCCGGAGATGTCTCAGTGATCGGTTTCGATAATCAGTTTTATTCCAGATTGTCGGGAGTGGCATTGACGACGGTCGATTTGCATACGGAGATGTTGGCCGGAAACGCAGTTAATCTTCTGTTGCAGAAAATCAGAACGACACCGTTGGCATCGGGAGTGCCGGAGCACAGTCCGCGATTTAAAATTGATTGTGAACCCGGATTGGTGGTTCGTCAGACAACCACACAGCCCCCTGATCAGAGTCGTATGATCAGGAGATAAGGAGGATAGTGTGCGTTTTTACGAAAGTACCAGTACAGACCCTTACGAGAATCTCGCGTTGGAGGAGTATTTTTTTCGATGCATGGATCGGGGAGAGGATTATTTTATACTGTGGCAGAACGACCGGGCAGTTATTGTGGGAAAATACCAGAACACGCTGGAGGAAGTGAATCGCCGGTTTGCAGATGAACATCAGATTCGTGTAGCACGGAGACTGTCCGGCGGCGGTGCGGTATATCACGATCTGAACAATTTAAACTACACATTTATCGTGGATGAGCAGAAAGCAGATGCCTTCTGCTTTGAGGTGTTTACACGGCCTGTGATCTCCGTTCTGAGAAAGTTGGGAGTAGAAGCTTCCGTAGTCGGGCGGAATGACATTGCCATTGGAGGAAAGAAAATCTCGGGCAGTTCGCAGTATTTCCGGGATGGGAGATTGCTTCATCATGGCTGCATTTTGCTGGACTGCGATGTTGACACACTTAGCCAGGTGCTTCAAGTAAAGGAAAGTAAGATTCAGTCGAAGAGTATTAAGTCTGTCCGCAGTCGAGTTACGGGCATTAATGAGCATTTGAAAACGCCGATCACGATGGAGCAGTTTAAGGCGGCATTGAGAGATGAGGTGTTTGCTTTTAACACGCCGGAATTGGTGCAGTTGACGAAGACGGATCAGCAGGAGATTCGAAAACTTCGGGATGAGCGCTATGCCACATGGGAGTGGAATGAGGGTGAGTCGCCGCGGTGTGATCTCTGCAAGGAAAGGCGATTCCCGTTTGGGACCATCACGCTATATCTTGAGATGGTCGGTGGACGGATTGAACATGCGCGGATTTGCGGAGACTTTTTTGGACGGTTAGATATTGGTGTGCTGGAACGTATGCTACGGGGGTGTCGACTGGTCGAAGAAGACATTTTGCCATTTAAAGAGGTGGAGCTAAATGCGTATATCTTTGGCATTACCTGGGAAAATTGGCTTGATTTGATTTGTGGTTGAGGGCAGAGGTTTGAGGAATTAGCGAAAGGAAGATTCGCTGTAAATGAATTGACAGAGACAGAAACGAATCCTCGGGGGACTCACCCTCCGGGGACTTTTCTTTTCCGTTTTATGATTTTTTCAGCATTTTCTACGAATCTTTTGTAAAATAAGGCTTTCCAATTTGAAATCCCTATGTTATAATAACATATTGCGAGCCTATACCATTGGATAAAGATGAGAGGATAGGCATTCTCGTGCAGAAGAAAATGCATGAAAACAGAGAGGAGAACACAAGTAATGAGTGTACAGGTTGAAAAGTTAGAGAAGAATATGGCGAAGCTGACCATCGAGGTACCCGCAGAGGAATTTGAGAAGGCAGTTCAGAGCGTATATCAGAGAAACAAGAACAAGTTCAGCATCCCCGGTTTCCGTAAGGGCAAAGTACCGCGCCAGATGATCGAGAAGATGTACGGCGTTGGTGTATTCTACGAGGAGGCAATCAACGACGTGATGCCGATGGCATACGAGGATGCAGTAAATGAGAGCGGCCTTGATGTTGTTTCCCGTCCCGCTATCGATGTTACCCAGGTTGAGGCAGGCAAGCCGCTGGTATTCACCGCTGAGGTTGCTGTGAAGCCCGAGGTTACCCTTGGCCAGTACAAGGGCATCGAGATCGAGGCAGTTGAGATTGCCGTATCCGACGAGGATGTAGAGGCTGAGATCAAGAGAGAGCAGGAGAAGAATGCTACCGTTATCACCGTTACCGACAGAGCAATTGAGGATGGCGATACCGCAGTGATTGATTACGAGGGATTCTGTGACGGTGTTCCTTTCGAGGGCGGCAAGGCAGAGGAGTTCCCCCTGGTGATTGGTTCCGGACAGTTCATTCCCGGATTTGAGGCTCAGCTGATCGGCAAGAATGCAGGCGAAGAGGTTGAAGTAAATGTGACCTTCCCTACCCCTTATCAGGCAAAGGAGCTTGAGGGCAAGGATGCAATGTTCAAGGTAAAGATCCATGAGATCAAGGGCAAGATCCTTCCCGAGCTGGATGACGAGTTCGCTTCCGAGGTTTCCGATTTTGAGACCATGGATGAGTACCGCGAAGATGTAAAGAAGAACCTGCTTGAGAAGAGAGCAGCAGACGCAAAGTGCGAGAAGGAAAACCGCGTTGTGGACAAGGCTGTTGAGAATGCACAGATGGAGATTCCTGAGGCGATGATTGAGAGCCAGGCTGAGAATCAGGTAGATGATTTCGCACGCAGACTGCAGGGACAGGGCATGAGCCTTGATATGTATATGCAGTACACCGGTCTGACCCGTGAGGCGATGATTGATCAGGCGAAGGGCCAGGCAGAGAGCAATATCCGCATCAGACTGATGCTGGAGGCAGTTGCAAAGGCTGAGAATATCGAGGCTTCCGAGGAAGAGTGCGAGGCAGAGCTTGTGAAAATGGCTGAAGGCTACGGCATGGAAGTTGAGATGCTGAAGAACTACTTCGGAGAGAGAGAGATGAATCAGATCAAGGCAGATTTGGCTGTTCAGAAGGCGATCGATCTGTTGGTAGCTGAGGCAGTAGAGAAGTAATATCGTGTGAAACAATGAGTCAGGAAGTTGCAATGCCGGTTTCACACAGTGTATGGAGGGAAACAATGAGTTTAGTACCTTATGTATTGGAATCCACCAGCAGAGGCGAGCGTACCTATGATATCTACTCTCGTCTGCTGAAGGACAGAATCATTTTCCTGGGCGAGGAAGTCAACGATGTGACAGCCAGTCTGGTTGTAGCGCAGCTTCTGTTCCTTGAGAGTGAGGATCAGGAGAAGGATATTCATCTGTATATCAACAGCCCCGGCGGTTCTGTGACCGCAGGTATGGCGATCTACGATACGATGAAGTATATCAAGTGTGATGTGTCCACCATCTGCATCGGTATGGCGGCGAGCATGGGAGCATTCCTGCTGGCCGGCGGTGCGAAGGGAAAGCGTATCGCACTGCCCAATGCTGAAATCATGATCCATCAGCCTTCCGGCGGTTCTCAGGGACAGGCGACGGAGATGCTGATTGCCGCTGAGCACATTTTGAAGACCCGCAAGAAGTTGAACCAGATCATGGCAGAAAACTGCGGACAGCCTCTCGATGTGATCGAGAGAGACACCGAGCGCGATCATTGGATGAGCGCACAGGAAGCACTTGAATACGGATTGATCGATCAGGTGATCGAATCGCGATAGGAGAGAGTATGGCAAATAAGATGGATTCAGCTTTCCGCTGTTCATTCTGTGGCAAAAGCCAGGATCAGGTCAGAAAACTGATCAGCGGTGGAAAAGATGTTTACATTTGCGATGAATGCGTCGGTCTGTGTGCAGAACTGATTGCGGAGGAAGGCTTAGATGAGGAAGGAATCGACGGGGTCAATCTGTTGAAACCGATGGAGATCAAGGCGTTTCTGGACGAGTATGTCATTGGTCAGGAGGAAGCGAAGAAGGTATTGTCCGTAGCGGTGTACAACCACTATAAACGCATTCTCAGACCGATGGAGAAGGGCGATGTGGAGATTCAGAAGAGTAATATCCTTCTTCTCGGCCCTACCGGTTCCGGAAAAACCTTCCTCGCACAGACGCTGGCAAAGATTCTGAATGTACCCTTTGCCATTGCCGATGCGACTGCACTCACAGAGGCCGGTTACGTGGGCGAGGATGTGGAGAATATTCTGCTAAAGATTATTCAGGCTGCGGACTTCGACATTGAGCGTGCCGAGTATGGTATTATCTATATTGATGAGATCGACAAGATCACGAAAAAATCGGAGAATGTTTCCATTACCCGAGATGTTTCCGGTGAGGGTGTGCAGCAGGCACTGCTGAAGATTCTGGAGGGAACTGAGGCCAGTGTACCGCCCCAGGGTGGCAGAAAGCATCCCCATCAGGAGATGTATCAGATCAATACGTCCAATATTTTGTTCATCTGTGGCGGTGCGTTTGATGGTCTGGAAAAGATCATTGAAAGCCGTCAGAGCTCCGGCTCTATCGGTTTTGGTGCAGAGCTGATACAGAAGAACAAGCAGGATATCGACGCGTTGCTAAAGCAGGTGATGCCTCAGGATCTGATCAAGTTCGGTCTGATCCCTGAGTTCATCGGACGTGTTCCGGTGGTACAGGCACTGGAGTCTCTTGACGAGGAGGCATTGGTTCGGATTCTGACTGAGCCGAAGAATGCCATCGTAAAGCAGTATCAGAGTCTGTTTGAACTGGACGATGTTGAACTGAAGTTTGATGAAGATGCGGTGAAGGAGATTGCTTCACAGGCACTACAGAGAAAGACCGGAGCCAGAGGTCTCCGGGCGATTATCGAGAAGGCGATGCTGAATGCGATGTATCAGGTTCCTTCCGATGAAACCATCGGAAGCTGTATCATTACCAAGGCTGCAGTATTGGGTGAGGGCGAACCGGAGTATATCCGTCGCGATACCGAAGTTCCACGTCAGAGTAAGCGTCGTGTTTTTCGTGGAAATCGAAATGAAAGTGCGTAATTGATATGACTGTCATATGTCATGTGGCAGTCAACTAAAATCTGATGGACTGTCGCACTTTTGTGTGGCAGCT
>JAFQDI010000024.1 GCA_017416055.1 Lachnospiraceae bacterium | reverse complement strand
GACGATAGGTGAGACAGTGTCGGTTGCGCAGACGGAATTCACAGTGACTGCCCGAAGTGAAGAACTGCCGGAACAGGTGGACAAGGAGCTTTGGGATAAATTGGGGTTGGACGCGGCAGACGAGATGGTGGAAGAATTGCTGCCTGACGGAAAAATGAGCTTTTCCGATATGATCATCAGTATGATGAAAGGGGAGACGAAAAGTCTTAGAGACGGAATCAAGACCTATCTTCGGGAAACCGTGATCTATGAGATCACGCACAGCAGAAGAAACCTGATCCAACTGTTGTTTCTGGCGGCGGTGGGAGCGATTTTTACCCAGCTCGCGGCGGGATTTGGCAACACGTCGGTCAGCGACACCGGATTTTACATTACTTATCTGATGATGTTCGGCCTATTGATGAATTCCTTCACGGTGGCTTATCAGCTGGCAGGCGAACTGATCCATTCGCTGATCAGGCTCATGCAGGCTGCATTGCCGGTGTTTTTTGTGGCGACAGCATTTTCCGGAAAAGTGACTACCTCTCTGGTGTTTTCCGAATTGGGAACAATCGTGGTGACGATAGTGGAAAATCTGAATCAATCTTTGCTGCTGCCGGGGGTGAAAATGTTTTTGCTGTTGGTTCTGTCGGACAATCTAATGCCGAAAACCATGTTTGGGAGGTTTTCGGAGCTGCTGAAGACGGGGATCGAGTGGGGTTCAAAGACGGCATTCGGTGTCGTGATCGGACTGAATGTGATTAAGGGGATGTGTGTGCCGCTTAAGGATGCGCTGTCCTCCGGTACCGTAACCAAGCTATTGAGTGCGTTGCCGGGAATCGGAAATGCGGTGGATTCAGCCGCCGGTCTGATTCTGGGGTCGGTCAGACTGGTGAAGAATGGGATCGGGGCGGCGACAATGATCTGTCTGATCCTGATCTGTCTGATTCCGTTGCTCAAACTTTTGATTGTGACCCTGCTGCACTATGCGGTGGCCGCAGTTTTGGAGCCAATCGCGGATTCCAGACTGAGTGCTGCGGTGGCGGGCGCGGCACAGGCGATGCAGCTTCTTTTGAAGCTGGCACTGATGGCCTGTGTATTGTTTTTTTTGACGATTGCGCTGATTTGCAGTGTGACGGGGTAGGAGAGGAGTAAAACATGGAAAGTGTTATTGATTGGGTAAAAGGGATACTGGGCTGTATTTTTGTGTTGTCTCTGGTGTTACAGGGAATTGCGGGAAAGGCATACAGCCCGTACATTCGTCTGTTCATGGGGATCGTCTTGATTTTGACTGTACTGTCCCCGATCACAGATCTGACCGGTATCAGCGGTAAACTGGAAGCGTGGATGGGAAAACTGGCCTTCCGGGAAGACAGTGATCTCACTGATAAGCTATTGCAGGGGGATGCGTGGATCGAGGAACAAATCATGAAGAAAGCGGAGGAGTTTGCAGCAGAGGCCTCACAGCCGGTCGGCGAGTCAGAGGGTGAAGATGTGAATTCCACGGATAATGAAGGAATAAACATCAAAGTAGAAGTGGACGTTGAACCGGTAGAACCGATCGTGCCGGCGGGAAGAAAGCGAGGTAAATGAAAGTGAGCGAGAAAAAGAATCAGATTATATCTTTTGTAAAGCGATTGATGGAAAAACGGCAGACTTGGGCAATCGTGTTGATTATCGGACTGCTTCTGGCAGTGATTGTCTGGCCGACAAACTCCGGCGATGGATCAAAAAAGGATGGTACTCACCAGGCGGAAACACCTTTGGTGGGAACAGATGAATTGACTTACGAGGAAAAATTGGAGGAGAAGCTGGCAAGCATTTTATCCCGGGTGAGAGGCGCCGGAAAGGTGACCGTGATGATCACGCTGGAATCTTCTTCAGAACTGGTTTTACAGAAGGATGAGACGAAGAATACCGAGACGATCCGCGAGAAAGACAGTGCGGGAGGTATCCGCGACAGCAGCACCACCGATTACAGCTCTAGCACGGTTCAGGCAGGCGCGGAGGGATCTCCGTATGTGATCAAAGAAATCAATCCAAAGGTGAGCGGTGTTCTCGTCCTTGCGAAAGGGGCGGGAAGCGCTGCGGTAAAAAACGAAATTTATGAGGCAGTGGAGGCATTATTCAACCTGGAAGTACATAAGATAAAAGTATTAGAGGCAGAATAAGATTCTAGGTGGAGGAGATGGAACGTGAAAAAAATGGTAAAGAAAAATCAGGTGATACTTACACTGCTGGCAATGATGATTGCAGTTGCCGGGTACTTAAATTACGCGGACAATGCCAAACATGCTTCCGGTGCCGGCGACAAGGATTCTGCGGAGGTAGGTGCCGGTGCAACGAATGAAGGCTCTCTTGACGATATTTTGGCAGAAAACGGAGCCACGGGCGAGACCTTGGTGGATGTGGAAGCGTTCCCGGAAGACGACGATGATCAGTCGGGCGAAGTTTCCGGAGACGGAAATACCGTGATTGACGGAAGCCAGAACGGTGGTGCGGGAGAGAACGGAAATGTGAATCTTCCATCATCAACCCCCGGAGAGGCGATCTTAACCAATGGTGTGACAGTGGCAGACTATATTGCGACGGTTCAGCTGAACCGCGAGCAGGTTCGGGCGAGAAACAAGGGTACACTTTTGGATGTGATCAACAATGACAATATTTCGGAGGAACTGAAAGCGAGCGCAGTCTCCATGCTTGTTAAAATGACGGAGACGGCAGAGATGGAGAACTCGGTGGAGACCTTATTATCGGCGAAAGGGTTTGACAGCTCTGTGGTCAGCATCAGCGATTCGATGGTCGATGTGGTGGTGAGCCGCTATACACTGACCGATGCGGAGCGGGCACAGATTGAGGATTTTGTGGAGCGAAAGACCGGAATGAGTATTTCACAGATCGTTATTACGCTGATGGAACTTGTCGAGGAATAAAAAGTATTTACAAAAAGCCAAACCTCCTGTATAATAAACAGTGTATGACTGGATAGAATTCTCGATTTTGGGGAATATTTATAGAAATATCAGGAGGTCGATGATATGGGTAAAGAAGTAGAGAGCCGCAACACTCACAGTTTGTGCCATGAGAGTGGAGCGATCGGCGAGGTGCGCATCGCGGATGACGTGATCGGTGGTATCGCAGGTTTGGCGACGATGGAGATCCAGGGCGTAGCGTCGATGGCGGGAAATGCGACGATGGATCTACTCAGCAAGCTGAGTGGAAATCTCTCAAAGGGCGTGACGATCCAGGTAGAGGAGAATAACGTCCGCATTGATCTGGCTTTGGTGATGGAGTACGGATACAGCGCACCGAAGGTATGCCGCAAAGTACAGGAAAAAGTAAAGTCGGCAGTTGAGAGCATGACCGGTTTCAATGTGACCGAGGTAAACGTCCGGATCGCCGGAGTGAATATTGACAAGTCAAAAGCGTGAAAGAGAAAAGCTGCTGTTGGGCTATCGCGCTCGCAGCAGCTTTTGTTGTTTAGAAGCAAGTAAGATGACGGAGAGAAACGTATGAGCAGAAGAGAATTGAGAGAGCATATTTTCCGGATACTGTTCCGGAAGGAATTTTTTGCGAGCCCCGCGGAGTTTGAAGAGCAGGTGACTCTGTATTTAGATGATCTTGCAGGAATGGGAATTCCGGAGGATGAGGAGGATGACGGGACGAGTTGTCAGCCTACTACCGATGAGGTGAAGTATATCGTGGAGAAGGCCGGTCAGGTGTATCTTCATGCAGCAGAACTGGATCAGAAAATCAATCAGGTGGCTGATGGCTGGAAGACGAAGCGTATGTCCAGAGTCGATCTGACGATCATTCGCCTTGCACTGTACGAAATCCTGCTCGATGAGCAGATTCCCGAGAAGGTTGCGATCAATGAGGCGGTCGAACTGGCGAAAAAATACGGCGGAAACGAGTCGCCTTCCTTTATTAACGGCGTGCTGGCCAAACTGGTGCGCAAACAGGGATAATCGATGGGCAGTGTATATTCGGTCGGTCAGGTCAGCAGTTATATCCGCAATATGTTTGAGCAGGACTACCTGCTGAAGCGGATCAATATTCGCGGCGAGATATCCAACTGCAAGTACCATACCTCCGGCCATATTTATTTCACGCTGAAAGACGAGACGGCATCCATGGCAGGAGTCATGTTTGCCGGAAACCGGAGAAACTTAAACTTCACGCTGAAAAACGGCCAGAAGGTCGTGGTGGAGGGACAGGTTACCGTCTATGAGCGCGACGGAAAATATCAGATTTATGCCAGAGAAATCCGTCCGGACGGGATAGGTGAGCTTTACCGTCAGTATCTTTTGCTGAAGACAGAGCTTGAGGAGAGAGGCATGTTTGCCGACGAGTACAAGCAGCCTATTCCGAAGTATGCCCGGAAGATCGGTATCGTGACAGCATCTACCGGGGCGGCGATTCAGGACATCATTCGGATCAGCCGGCGAAGGAACCCTTACGTGCAGCTTTATCTGTATCCTGCACTGGTGCAGGGAGCAGGAGCGGCACCGTCCATTGTGCGTGGCATTCAGAAACTGGATCAGATGGGGTTAGATTGTCTGATCGTTGGGCGTGGAGGCGGATCCATTGAAGATCTCTGGGCGTTCAACGAGGAGATGGTGGCGCAGGCGATTTTTGACTGCAAGACACCGGTAATCTCAGCGGTGGGACACGAGACTGACTTCACCATTGCGGATTTTGTTGCCGATATGCGGGCATCCACACCTTCTGCGGCGGCAGAGTTGGCGGTATTTGAATATGAACGGTTTCAGGCAGAACTGTCGGAACTGAGGAGAAGGATGGCCTATCAGCTGCTCGGGCAATTGCAGATGAAGCGGGAGCGGCTCGTACAGACCGAGCGCCAGATTAAGCTTCTTCATCCCAGAAACCGGCTTTTGGAGTATGCGCGCCAGACGAGAGAGTGGGAAGAGATGCTCCGGCGGAGCGTAGCAGATAAATTGCGGGATGGTCGTCACCGCCTGTCGCTTTACAGTACCCGTCTGGAGGGACTTTCCCCGCTCACCAGACTGGGCGGCGGGTATGTGTATGCGTCGGTGCAGGACGGAGCACCGCTTGTGAGTGTTGAGCAGGTCAGCCCATCGGAACAGTTGAAGCTGAGGCTGAAAGATGGAACCGTAACTGCGTGCGTCAAAGACGTGGAACCGATGATTTCCGGGGAGGAAAAGGATAGTTGATATGGCAGTGAGTAAAGAGAGACAGCTTTCCCTGGAGGAGAGCTTTGAAGAATTAAATCAGATCATTCAGGCGATGGAGAACAAGGACTGTTCACTTGAAGACTCCTTTGCACTGTACAGCAAGGGCATCACGCTGATCCGCGATTGCAACCGTCGGATCGAGCAGGTGGAAAAACAGATCGAAATACTTGAAGGAGAAGCGGAAGATGGAATTTAAGGAGAAGCTGGCCGAGCAGACCGCCCGTGTGGATG
>JAFQDI010000023.1 GCA_017416055.1 Lachnospiraceae bacterium | reverse complement strand
TCCACTTCCACGAGGTGGGAAACATGGACGCCATCGCAGATATCACCGCAGTCTGCTACCTGATGGATAAACTGAATGTTGATCGGATCATTGTCTCTCCGATCCATGTGGGAAGCGGTCAGGTGAGATGCGCACACGGCATTCTTCCGGTTCCCGCTCCCGCCACCGCCTTGATTTTAAAGGATGTTCCCATCTACGGCGGCGAGATCCGCGGCGAACTCTGTACGCCCACCGGCGCGGCACTGTTGAAGCATTTTGCAAACAGCTTTGGGCCGATGCCGATGATGCAGACTACAGCCATCGGTTACGGCATGGGCAAAAAAGATTTCCCTGCTGCCAACTGTGTCCGCGCAATGCTGGGCGAATCTGCCGAACAAGCAGATTCTGTTTTGGAACTCTCCTGCAATCTGGATGATATGACCGGTGAAGAACTGGGATTTGCCATGGAGCGGCTCTTTGATGAGGGTGCATTGGATGTCTTTACCATCCCGATCAACATGAAAAAATCCCGCCCCGGACAGATGCTCTGTGTTCTCTGTCGCGAAGAAAAGCGAGATGAGATCACTCGCGCCATCTTCCGCTATACCACCACACTGGGTATCCGCGAACAGCGCATGAACCGCTGTACACTGGATCGCACCATCGAAACCATTGACACGCCTTACGGACCGATCCGCAAAAAGATTTCTTCGGGATACGGGGTGGAGCGGAGTAAGTTCGAATATGAGGATCTGGCACGTGTGGCAAAGGAACAGGGTATCGGGATCAGGGAAATCTTGAAAAACTTCTAAATCCGCCTGTTCTTCCAATACTGTTTCACTTTTACATTAATCACTTGATATGTTTTTATTACACCAATCATAAAAACTATCGCCAGCACGGCTACACAAATCGTCTGCCAAACTAACACCACCGCCAGCACATCTTCCCATCCTCTGGCCGCATTCTCCCATGATGGGTAGATGAATCCGGTGGTTTTCATCGAGCGCACACCAAAATCTCTTACCACATCGAACAGAGACAATACCGAGTACCGTTCACTGTTTTCCACCAGTTCTGACATACCGCCGCCCACGCCCAGTCCATTTTCTACCAATTCCTTTGCATAGCCGGACACTGGATCGGGCAGAAGGATTTCGTAGCAGGTAAGCCCTGCCGTAAATCCGTGTGTACTTAGCGACTCATAGGAAAGGTAAACCGTCGGAACATCCGCCCCGGCCTTTTTCTTCATGGCATCACACTCCCGGCTGATGACTCCCAAAATCACATGATTCTCACCACCAATCATCACTTCCATGCCTGCCACATCGCTTCCGCCAAACAGCTGCCATGCGATGTCCTCGTCAATCACGATTCCGTTGGTCTCATTTTCTCTGCCAAGGGGCAGCGATCCGTACAATAGCTTCTGCGGATGAAACTGAAAAAAGTCCCCGACGATTCCCACCGCTGCCACTGCCACCTGTCCGCGATCGCTCGTGATCCGCACATTGCCAAAGCCGCTGGCTGCGGAGATCCACAGTCTTCCATTCTCTTTCGGCACAATTCCTTCCTGTGCATATGTCCCCTCAAGTGTATCCTCAAACTGCGTAAGCTGTTCCAATCTGGGTGCGCCTTTTTCCGTGTAAAACACACTGATCTGAGCAAAATCGCCCTCAGACGACCAACGGGAAGCGGCCTGTCCACTGTCCGGGATCTGCTTGATCCTCACGGATAACAGACAGAGCAGAGTAAATAAACCAACGGATACGGCTACGAGTATGATCACATATATTTGGTTTATCTTTCCGTCACCGCGCTTCTTAATTTCAGCTAATCTTTTCATACCTTCCTACCCGTCAATCACTTCGCCGCCAGTCTCACCATATCTCCGGCTTCCACCGGTGCGCTGGAGGTCGTGATCACGAAGCATCCGCCTTCCTCTAACATCAACACCGCGCTGGTTGTTTCATCGGAATCCACCACCGACACATCGGCCCTGCGCGCATAATAGCGGGTTCCCAGCGGACTCTGCTTCGATTCCAGTATCAGCACAAAGAAGCCGTTATTGTCCTCTCTGAGGGCACTGTTCGGCACAACATGCTCGTACTCCGTGGTTCGCGCTCCCACGCTCAGCGCAATGGACTGACCGTCAACTACATTTCCCACAACGGAAAACTCCACCGTCATTTTTTCCGGATTTGTCAAATCAATGCGGATATCAATAATGGCTGCCTTTAGGTCACGGTAATAGCCGCCGGTGAATGTTGCCTCATTGCCGATGCTTAAGCGCTGGGCATCCTTCTGATCCACCGTCATCGTCATGGTGGAGCCCTTGTCGGTGATCTGGATCAGTGCCGCCGTTCCTCCTGCTGGGATCGTCTGCCCAGTCTGGAAATACACCTTCGCCACGGTTCCGTCAACCGCAGCAAGTATCTCATTGGAAAGCTGCTGTGCCTTTAGTTCCTCCACCTGCTGCCGCTGTGAAAGTATCTCTTCATACTCCTTCTGAAGCTCCCTCACCGCCAGCACCTGCGCCTTTAACCGGGCATATTCTGCTGACGCATTCTGTAAAAGCAGTTGTTTTAGCTGCGCCTTATATTCCTCATAGGAGGGAACCGTTCCGCTCTCCACCAGCTCCGCCTCTGTCCAGAGGTCACCGCTGATCACCCGCGTCTGATAAGCCTCCTCCATCTTCTTCAGGGTTTCCTTTGCCGTCTGAAGCTCCTCACTCTCCTTCGGAACAAGGCGCATCAGCACATCGCCCGCCTTTACCGCCTGCCCAGGTCTGGCCAGCACCTCAGCGACCTCGCGAGCTTCATCTGTGACCACCGCCACCGGATCATTTGCCTTCACAATGGCGGTACCTTTTACCTCAAACTCAATCCTTCCCTTGCCAATCTGCCGGGTGGACACCTCCGGCAGGGAATAATTCATGATCGTATTGGAAAACAGCGTCAGCAGTAGCATCACTGCCAGAAAAATGATCGTCGCATTTTTTACCCATTCTTTTCGTTTACTCGTCTCTTTCATCCCTTGACTCCTCCCTGATACGCGATTCCCTCCACCAGATATTCCTCCCCGTAGAGGAACAATAACAGTGAAGGCACCATGTAGATCGCCGCCACCGCAAACGCCAGCCCCACCTCAGCCTCATTGATCTTTGAGAGAAAGACTGACAGCGGGTGTAACGCCTCGTCCTTTAAGAGGATCAGCGGCTGCTCCACCATGTTCCAGTAATCCATAAATACCAAGATTGCAACCGCACAGACCATATTCCGGCAGATCGGGGCGCAAACCTTTGTAAAGATCTGCCACTCCCTCGCCCCATCGATCTTTGCCGCGTCAATGATGGAAGCAGGAATACGCCGCATATATTTGGTCAGCAGATACACCGAAAACGGCGAAAAAATCCCCGGCAGCCAGATCGACCAGTAGCTGTCCAGTATCCCCAGCCAGTCGGACACAATATAGTTCGGCACCAGCGTCACCTGATAAGGCATCAGCATGATGATAATGTACAAAAAGAATACGATCGCCTTCAGCTTGCCGGGGAACCGGGAGAAGCCGTAGGCCGCTAAGAGCGCCACCGCCAGCTGGAACAAAACGATGGGCACCACCAGCGCCACC
>JAFQDI010000022.1 GCA_017416055.1 Lachnospiraceae bacterium | reverse complement strand
TTGTCACCTTCTGCATCTCCTACCCCTTCACCTGCACGATCCATTTCCGGTATCTTGCGACGGCTGTTCCGCTGTTTTCGGCTGCGGTCGGGCTGTGGTGGAAAGAGGCAAAGGGAACGGTTGCCATCGGAGCAAAAAATCTGTATTCCGTGCTCACCGCTTTGTTCTGCCTCCTCTCGGCAGTGCTCTATACTCACTTATAATCGGAGGTCCATATGATATCACTGATCAAAGACATCTGGAATCTGGTGCGCCGCGGCAAGTGGCGTGAACTCTTCCTCACACCGACCACCAACGGCGGCATTCAGTTCTTCCGCTACGTATTCGTCGGTGGCATCGCCACCGTGGTCGACTGGGGGCTGCTCTACGTATTCGAACATCTGCTTCGGGCGATGATCCCCGGGGACATGATGATGACCGCCTCAAAGTACATCGCGGCGGCGATCGGCTTCGGAGGCGGCCTGTTCGTCAATTATTTTCTCTCCCGGGCATTTGTCTTCAACGCACAGAGTTCCCGCGCAAAGAGCCGAACTGCTGAGTTTCTCGGACACGCGCTGGTCGGCGTGATCGGGCTGGGGCTCACGGAGCTGTTGATCTTCCTCGGATCACTGCTTTCCGTCCACTACATGATCGCGAAAGTGGCAGCGACGGTGATCGTGTTCTTCTGGAATTATCTGGCGAGAAAGTTTTTTGTGTATCGATGATATAAGGCCACCGGTCGATCGATCCGGTGGCCTTGGCTTTTCAACGATATAATGCAGGGATCAAACAGAACCTTTCCCCGCTGATGATTTACGCGCAGATCACCAGCAAAACAGCCTCCTCCGCGGTCGAG
Organism: Lachnospiraceae bacterium; assembly: GCA_017416055.1. The sequence continues at coordinate 12,196 of JAFQDI010000022.1, read as the reverse complement.
ATGAATCCATGGCTGTGACCATCCCGCACCAAAGAGATATCTCCTTTCTCAAAGGGATACTCCTCACCGTCAAAAATCAGGATACCGCTGCCCTCTACCAGATAATATACCTCTTCCTCTCCGTTATGAGCATGTTCTCCGATCGATGTCCCCCGTGCCATGATATGTCGATTGATAAACTGAATCCGTTTCGGGTCAAACTGCGTCAGCAGGCTTTCACCATATAAAGTTCCTATGCCGTCATGGCAGTTTTCCCAACATTCTCTTTCCTGTTCCGATTCCTTCAACATCTTAAGCAATGCCATTTCAAATATCCTCCTTTAAATTATCCTTTCACAATTCTGTCCACAATGAGCTGACGCAGCTCCGGCGTAAGAGACCTAAAGTTTGCGGAATACCCCGTAACGCGCACCACCAGGTCTGGATACAGGTCAGGGTTTTCGTTTGCCGCCAGGATTTTCTCCGAATCAATAATATTCGGTGTGATCAATGTCCCACCCCGTTGGAAATGTGTCTTGATCAAGGCTGCAACCTTATCGACTCCATCCTCCATCCTGCCAATCATCGGATCCAGATCCAACTGCCAGGAAGAAGTATTGCCGCGGCCACACTGCACGCCCACGATAGCCTCGGATACAACTGTCATCTCACCGTTTTTGATCACGCCCAGAGTAGGATTTGCATTGTGATTGAGGGGCATTCCCGCCAATCTGCCGTCGGGGGTTGCTCCCGTATGTTTTCCGAATTCCAGATAATGTCTCCAGGAATACATTCCGGGCAAAAACCGCTGCCCTTCCGCTCCCTTAAGTTTCGCTGTCGCCTCCGTAAACAACCCGGTCAGCCGTTCTGCCCATTTCTGCCCCAGATTGTTTCCCTGCCCATATTTCTCCGCTGTCTGTAAAAGACTGCGGACGATCCGCGCCTCTCCCTCGTAATTGCATTTCAACGCTTCCCACACCTGTTCCCAGGTGAGTCTTTTTTCCCTCACGACGCGCTGCTCCAGCGCCGCAAAGGAGTCCGCAGCCACCGCAATTCCGGTTCCGTCCATGCAAAGATTATAGTAGCGCACACTGTGGTTGGACACATCCCTGCCCTTCTCCACCGGTCCATGACAAAAGAGATTCAAAAACAACTCCGGCATATTTTGAGCAAAGGTTCGCAGGTGATTATCCGACGACGCGACCGCCACATCCATGGCGATACGCATATGACACTCGAAGAGCTCCTGCAGTCTCTCCATAGACGGATTCCCCTCCTGCATCATATCCTCGAAAGCGAGCTCAAACACCTTCGCCAAATTAATCTTTGTGGCGTCGCTTAACGTGTACTCTTTCCCCGGCGCACTGAGCCAATGACAGCCGCCCATCACCCGCCGGTAGGCATCCTCCCGGTCAAATCCATTGGCCATAAACCCTTCCGCCAGTGCATCTGCATTCATAAATCTCGGCCAGGCATTCTGATAGGTACAAAGCAATTCTACCGCCCGCCGAAAGATCTTCGGATCCTGCCGGCTGTGCACACAAAACGTCAGATCCGACGGCAGATTCAGCCTCCGCAGCGCTTCAAGAACCAGCCAGGAAAGCCGATTGTCAATATCCTGACCGTTCTCATCGAGCCCGCAAATCTGGTGGAACTTATTGCACGACACCAACAGACCGCACAGATAGTACACCGCATCTTCCTCATCGATCCGGCCTTCAGCGATATCCTTCTCATAATAGGGCAGCAATTCCACATCCAGCTGGCAGCCCGCCCCGTCACCGTTATACGAACAGCCGACAACATTGTACCAACACAAAAACTGGCATGCTTCACGGAAGGTAGCCGGCGGCTTTGTTTCCAGATTCCGGTTCACACAGAGCATCTGACGCAGATTTTCCCGCAGATCGGGATGGTTTTCCTGCTCCATCGCCTTTTCGATGGCAAGACTTGTCCTGCGGATCCAGGAAATAACCGCTTCCACAAACAATATTTCGGCCTCGTAAAACTCTCTCGTCTGTTCATTCTTGTCCCGGTTGTTTTCCCGGCAGCGAATCAGTTTTTCCAGAAGTCCTCCCCAGCCCAGCTCCAGGCCGATCCTCACATCCCCGCAAAAGTGATTGGGCATCCCATAGCACTCCTGCATCACATACTTTTGTACCAACGGATCAATTTCTCCGAAATCAACGGAAGGGTGGCGGAATGTCTTCCTCCATTGGTGCACCATACTGCCATAATAGCTGCTGACCATAGAAGAATAAGAGGCCACGTATATGGGAAATGTCTCGATCTGACCGGCAAAATTCACCGCACAGCCCATATAGCCGTAAAAATCGCCGGTGTCGCTGTTTGAAATCGGTCTCCATCGGCGCAGGGCGTCTCCCTCTTCTCCCGGAGGAATCGTGCGCTCAAAACTTTCCCCTTCTATATGGGTTCCGCTTTTTCGCATCTCCTCCAGTACATCCTCCCGCATCTTGCGAATGCGCTCATTATAGATTTCTCTTTTCTCCATCTCCAATTCCTCCTTTCTCCATCTGCAACACTTGATTATGAGTAACTCTCAAAAATTCAGTCTTCGTTTTTCCCGCCAATAGCAGATAAAACCCACCACAAAAATAAATCCCCAGACAGTCGGATAAGTGATGTACAGCGTCCGCAAGGTATTCAGCTGTTCTATTTGGGAAGCGATCACCATATGGCACACACGGACACCACAGTAGCCCAGCACAGAGACAACAGCCGGCAGGACGGAGCGTCCCATGCCGCGCAGTGCGCCGATGACCACCAGCTGCATGCCGCCGAGAACACAGTTTCTCGTCATGATCTGCATACGGTTAAGTCCCATCTGGATCACATCCTCACTGGTGGTATAAAGTCCCATGAAAAATTCTCCGAAACAGATAACCACACTGCTGAGCACCAATCCCACCGTCATTGCACACCCCAAACCGGTAAACATAACTTTATTGATCCGATCCCGGCGGTTTGCCCCCATATTTTGACTGGTAAAAGACAACACTGCCTGATAAAACGCATCCATTGCTATATGGATAAAATCATCAATATTCGCCCCTGCGGCTTCCGCCGCTACCGCCGTGGACCCAAAGCCATTCAACATGGTCTGCACAAAAAAGTTGGAGATCGTAAGCAGGATACTCTCAATACTGGCAGGCAAACCGATACTGATCAGCTGCCTGAGTCTGTCCGGTTCTATTTTCAGCAATTTCCAATCAAGCCGGATCGCTCCTTGTTCCTTCATCAGACAGCGAAGGATCATTAGCGCAGAGATGCACTGGGAAACCACGGTAGCCAACGCCACACCGGCCACATCCATCTTAAACACGATCACAAACAACAGGTTAAGTGTCACATTGACCACTCCGGCTAAGGTAAGGTAATACATCGGGCGCTTAGTATCTCCCACCGCTCTCAAAATCGCGCTGCCGAAATTACAGACCATATTGGCGGTCATCCCCAGGAAATAAATCCCAAGATACAGCGCCGCCGAATCCAGTATTTCCTCCGGGACCTTGATCAATCTAAGCATCGGTTTACTCAGACACAGTCCAAGAACAGTAAGCACCGCACCGCTGATCAGACTTAAGTATATCGAGGTATGCACAGTCTCACGGAGTTCCCCATCTTGCTTCGCTCCATAATAACGCGAAACAAGAACGTTTGCTCCGATAGAAAGACCAATAAAAAAATTGATCAGCAGTGCCACCACATTCCCTGTGGATCCGACCGCTGCCAGCGCCTCATCTCCGGCAAATCTGCCCACCACAATCACATCTGCAGCATGGAAAGCCAACTGCAGCATGTTCGAAAGAATCAGTGGATATGCAAAACGCAACATGTTAGGCAAAACTGCACCACTGCACATATCAATCTCACAAGTTTTTTTCATCGTACCCCCCATTTAAAAGGCGGCCGACACTACTAAACATAAAAGTGGTGCTGCCGCCTTTTCCATCTGCTCAATTCCTGTCACAACATTTGGCAAGAGCAAACTTTCACGTCTTTATTCAATCATTCCCGCCAATCTGCGCTCTTCATCAAGGATCGCGTTGCAACGCCTCTCCAAATCCTCAACAATATCTGCCGCAGATTTCTTTCCCGAAAGAACTTCATTTACAATCGTATCAAAGATAAGATTTCTGATTTCATTCATATTCGGAAGACAGGTCAGGCCGTTTACATATCCGTTTTCATAAACGTTGCTGATAATCTCAATCATACCTTCCTTCTGTGTATAAACCGAATCGATCGTGGAGAACAAATCGATTACCACCTCTTCCTTAAGGGCAGGAATACGGTCAACACCGCCAAGCCCTGCGGGGAAATAGGATGCAGGGTATACACCCTCATACTTCTTGATGTACTCTTCCTGATCGTAATTATTTACAATGTCCACAAATGCACGATAGCCATCCAGATCGTAGGACATCCATTTCACCAGCAAATAGCATTCATAGGGATTCTCTGCCGAAGTGGACACACACATAAAATCGGGATATACACAGGTTCTCGCCACCTGCCCTTCTTCCTTTACCGGCATCGGGTATACTTCCCAGTCAAAGCCGACATATTCTTCACTGTAATACCAGCCCACTGAGTAGGAGCTCAGATAATTGGTGCCATACTTTCCGACTCTCCACAGCTCACGGTTATCGCCCACCAATTCCATGGTGGCATTGTCACGATTTTCCTCAATCAACTCGTTTTCTTCCGCGGTTGCTCCGCTATACAGATTGCCGTATTTCAAATCCAGCTGCTCCCACAAAGAGAGTTCCTCATCGAATACTTTTTTGCAGAGATTCAGGCACTCAACAAACTCTTCGCCGAATTCAAAGTGCTCTGTTTTCACATTGTAAGAAAAGCAGCTCAGGTCGGAATTTCCACACTGGGCCGGCAGCCAGCGAAGCATATCAACAATGTTGGTAATGCCGATACTCTCGCCCTTCACCGTGGTGGCTCTCAGAACGTCAACAAACTCATCGATTGTCCAGTTATAGTCGGGAATTTCCGCATTCACCTCATCCAGCATCGTTGTGTTGATCATCATCAAATCCAGATACAAACAGCTGGCAATCATGTAGATCCTGTCGTTCGACGATCCGTATTCAAGCAGCCAGTCCAGATAATTCTCCGTATCCGGATCATTTTCAAAGTAAGGGGTCAAGTCCACAGACCAACCATTCATCAGACAAGTTTCGATCTCTCCGCTGTTAAAAACGTCAGGCATCTTTCCCGTAGCCGCCAATCGCATCAGACTGTCTTCGTACCAATCCTCGTCAACAGGCTTTACCACCTCTACCGTAATCCAGGGGTACTTCTCCTCGAAGGCATCAAACCACTCTCTCAACAAAATCCAGTGTCCCCATCCTCCAAAGGTAATCGTAACCGGCTCACGGTCTTCGGCTATTGTAGTCTGCTGCATCAGGTCTGCAATATCCGACTCCGACAGCGTACTCTCATCTGTAGTGGTATTGTTATTGTTATTACAACCAACCATACCAAAAAGCAACGTCACACATAAAAGCAGTATCAAACCTCTTTTTTTCATTTCATTCCACCCTTTCTGCATCTTATTCACAAGAAAACAGACTGCGCTATTTTCTCATTGTATTAATTTTAACATACGCCTCCTGTCAAACGCTTCTCTGTTTTTAAGTTTTTGTGGACTTTTTTTGTTTTTTTGATCTAATCGGACAAAATCATGTCCTTTTTACACAATTTTTGCCAAGGCAGCAAAGGCTGGTAAGCGCGATAAACCCAGAACACACACCGATACCGACATGTAAATCGTACGCACTTTCCAACGCTCCCACCATTGCCGGACCGATCACTTGCCCCAAATAGAAGGAAAGCATCAAAAGCGTCGTAACCAACAGTGTACTTCCCGGGGCGACATTCGAGATAACGGCCAGGATGCAGGGAAACATTGCTCCGAAGATCAAGCCGCTGACACCGCAGGCGATGCATACCACTGCCGCATTCCCCCAAAGCAGGGCTGCCAGGATCACGCCAAACGCGGCAAATCCGCCGATCCCCACATAACGCTCCGGGGATATCTTCAGAAATGACATGATCAAGCGAGATAACATGACCCCAAAAAAGAGGCAGGACAATGCGATAACGCCAAATTCCGCTCCCAACGTCTTCTCCACATAATGGTTGATCCATGTACTCATTCCGCTCTGAAAGATGCCGTGAAATAACATTGCCGCGATCATCTTCACCAAAAGTCCGTTTTGCACCCGAAGTAAAGCTGAGAACCTTTTCAGTGAAAATGTATTCTCTGCCGTCACCCCGGCGCTCTCTTTATTCTTTTCGGAACGCGCCGCAAAAAGGATGTACAACAGAAGGAATAATCCAAAGAGACCCACGCAGGGATAGAGCATATTCCACTGTATTGCGTTTTCGATAAAACTCAGCGTTAAGCGCGAATAAATGATCGGAGACGCCATATATCCGATCCCATAGGTCAAATGCAGTATACACATCATCTTTTTCACTGCGCTCCCCTGATAAAGGTCCGCCATGCAGGAGGACAACAGCGCATCCATGTAACCCAGACCGATACCAATGATACCCCAGCATATCACAAAAAGGGTAAACTCGGATCCCATCGGCAGCAAGCACAGAAAGAGGGCACAAACACCGACACTCCACTTCAAAAGCGTCATTTTGGGTATCTTCCCGCCCCAAAGCAAAATCGAAATCAACGCGATAAACCCTCCGGCAGAACCGGCCGCGCTTGGACTTCCCTGCAGCGAATCCGTCAATTGATAATGCTCTATCACATAGGTCAGCATCGATCCATGCAAGGCAAAGGTGCACGCCAAAAACATCATGCCGCCAATGAGCGCTGCCGTCAGTCGCCTCCGTTTCTGTGTTGTCATTCCGCCCATAACCGCCTTCTCACAGGACAATTCTCTGTCTTCCTGCATATCCGTTCCTCCCTTTCAGACTGCGCTCAGTATTCTGTCCACTACCACATCCCGCAATTGGGGTGACAGCGAAAGAAAATATGCCGTATAGCCGGTCACCCGAACCACCAGATCCGGGAATTGCTCCGGATTCTCCCTGGCCTTCAAGACTTTTTCTCTGTCCAGAATATTCACATTAATCAGTGTTCCGCCTCGTTTCAAGTGAGTCATGATCAATGCGGTAACATTGTCTATTCCACCTTCCTGTGCCGAAATGGTGGGGTCCAAATCCAGTTGGAAAGGCGACGTATTTCCCAATCCGCACTGAGCAGTGAGAATCGACTCCGACAGCGTTGTCATCTCACCGTTTTTTACCACTCCGGGCATCGGATTTACACCTTGATTCAACGGTGTTCCCGCCAATCTGCCGTCGGGCGTCGCGCCGACACTGCGTCCAAACTCAATAAACTTTCTCCAGGAGAACAGTCCGGCGGTGAATCTCTCGCCCTCTTCTCCTCGGCTCTGTGCCAGGACAGCGGTATACAGCTTAGTGATTTTATCCACCCACTTCAAACCAGGGTTGATTCCCTGCCCATATTTCTCAGCCGTTTTCATCAGCATCTGTACCCGCTGCATTTCTCCGGAGTAATTGCAGTCCAGTGCTTCTTTCACCTGCTGCCAGGTAACTCTTCCCTCTTTTTCCACTCTCTGCTCCAACGCCGCAAACGAATCAGCTGCCACAGCAATTCCCACGCCGTCAATCCCGAAATTGTAATAATCCACACTGTGATTTGTCACATCGGTACCTTTTTCAATGGGACCATGGGAAAAAAGATTCAAAAACAGCTCAGGACAATTGTAGCGGTTGGTCCGCAGATGAATATCCGCCGCGCGCACGATCACGTCAACGGCGATCCGCAAATGCTTTTCAAACATTTCCCAGAGCTTTTCCACGGAAAGACTCTCCCCGGCCATCATGTCATTGAACGCCACCTCAAACACTTTGGCCAAATTGATTTTTGAGCAGTCACTCATGGTATATTCCCGCCCGGGTATGGTAAGCCACTGGCAGCCGCCCATCACTCTGCTTCGGGCCTGCTGCAGATTATATCCGTTTTTGATGTACCCGTCTATCAGCGCGTCGGCCCCGGCAAATCTCGGCCATCCGCTGCGGTGCTTAAACAGCATTTCCACGCCCTTGCGTACAAAGTTGATATCGGTTTCATCGCAAACATTAATCGTAAGGTTAAAGGAAACATCCAACCGATCCGCGGCCTCCAAAATGAGCCAGGATATCCGGCTGGTGACATCCTTACCGTCCGGACCCGGTCCGGCTATCTGATAAAAGTGCGTCTCCGAAAGGATCAGACCGACAAGGTAATAGATCGCATCCTCATCGTCGATCAGACCTGCCTCTTTATCCCTCTCATAGTAAGGTCTAAGAACCTCATCCAATTGATATCCGGCCGCCTCACCGTTAAAGGAACGCCCGACCATATTATACCAGCACAGAAACTGGCACGCTTCTCTCAACGTACGGGGCGGTTCCGTCTCAATGTGCCGGTTTGTCCGGAGCATTTCCCGGAGATTATCTTTTAATAAAGCGTCTGTCTCCTGTTCCAGTTTTGCTTCAATTTCTTCACTGGTTCTGCGAATCCATCCGATCACGGTTTCCACAAAACCGATCTCCGCCTCATAAAATTCTTTTGTCTCCGCATCCCTTTCGCCGTTCAACGCCGCATAATCGCGGACTTTCTTCAATATCCCGCCCCAGCCGAGTTTTAGGCCGATCGAGACGTCACCGCAATAATGATTCACCTGACCGATCATATCCTGGATATCATATTTGCGGATCAACGGATCGACTTCGGAATAGTCATATTCTGGGCGTCGCGACGTTCTTCGAAAATGGAGCAAAATGCGATGGAAATTTCCTGCCATTGACGAATAGGGACATACAACAGCGGGAAAACTGTCCACCATACCTGCATAATTTGTTTGCCATCCCGTGTAGCCATAAAAATCACCATTCTCATGATTTGGCACGGGGCGCCAGCTATACCCTTCCGGAACTGTCATTGTATGAAGATCGTCATCAATCAGATATCCATATCTCTTGTGCTTTTTCTGCACTTCTGTGATTTTATCTTCACGCAGTTTCCGAATACGCTCATCATACATCTGCCGCTTATCCATCGTCTTCCCTCTCCCCTCCTATCCGTTTTTTCGTCGTTCCTGATGCACCAACGCACGAAGTTCCTTCATCCTCTCATCGGACAACATTTTTTGACTTCCCACCAAATATGTATCACCGATCTCATCCCATTTGGATTCTGCCAGCGGATTATAGTTAAGCAATTCATATTCCGCCCCGGGTGCATGCTCCCGGATCCAGGCTGCAATCCCCCGGATATTTTCATCACTGTCGGTAATTCCCGGAATCAGAGGAGTCCTGATCACTACCTGTTTTCCGGTCTTTGCCAACTTTTCAATTCCGTCAAGAATGTCTTTGTTGCCTGCTCCCACATACTTGATATGCGCATCATTGTCCAGGAGCTTGATATCGCAATAAATCAGATCCAACCAGGGAAGCAATGGTTCAATACCACGAAACCCGGTACACATGCTGGTCTCAATCGCAGTATGAATCCCTTCTTTTTTCAACAGCTGCAAAATCTCCAAGGCAAACCCGGGCTGTGCCGTAGGTTCCCCGCCGGAAAGAGTCACTCCTCCGCCGGACGTTTCATAGTACGGGCGATCCGGCAATACTTCTTCCACCACAGCCTTCGCTTCTATTTCACGTCCCACAACCGTTAATGCATTGGCGGGGCAGGCCTTGACACAGGCAAAGCAGCTCTTACAGCGCGCCTTGTCATACAGCCGCTCTCCGTTCTCCATCCGCAACGCTCCTGTCCCGCACACATCATAACAGGCTCCGCATCCGATGCATTTTTTCGGCTGGAAGCGCAAAAACGGAGTAAATCCAACTGCCTCCGGATTGTGGCACCATATACAGCGAAGCGGACATCCCTTAAAAAACACTGTGGTTCGGATTCCCGGACCATCGTGAAGACTAAACTTCTGTATATCCGAAATAATCCCTTTTTTTCCCATCATTTGCTCCTCATCGAAATCGTGTTATTCTCCGGAAATACCAACCTTGTCTATGGCCTCGATCATCTTACGCTCCGACAGGATATACAACACGATCAGCGGAATAATGCTCAATATCACACCGGCTGCCTCGATCGCACTGTTATAATACTTGTCCAGACTGGTGTTTTCCGCACCTCCGTTGGTCATCGCATACAGTGACTTCGCGCTTTTCAACATCAAATTCACCGTGTTGACCTTGCCCTCAAAAAAGACTGAGGTAAAATACGTATCGTTCCAGTTAAATGCGAACGACAAAATAAAGACGATCGAAAAACCCGACTTTGCAAGCGGCAGATTGATTTTGGCAAACGTTTTCAGTGCGGATGCCCCGTCGATGTAGGCAGCATCCTCCAGAGATTTCGGCTGCTGCCGATAGAACAGCCAAAACAACAAAATCATCAGCGGGCTCCGGATTCCCTGCCCAAAAGAGGCAGGCAGAATTACCGTCCACCACGATCCGACCAACTGATACTTGCTGTATAACACATATCGCGGTATAAACATAACCTGATCAGGTACAAAAAACAAAACCAGCATCAGACCAAACAGGAGATTATGTCCTCTGAATCTCGCCTTGGCAAACCCATAAGCCGTGATTGCACTGATCATTGTCTGCATCATGCTGATGAACACAATGGTAGCAACCGATTGAACCATCACTTTGATCCCGCCAATGCAATTAAATGCCTTTACATAGTTTTGCCATTCTATTTTGGTGGGTATCCATCGAACCATCGGATCAATCAATCCATACAGGTCCTTAAACGAACTGGATATCAGCATCAATATGGGATAGATAATCGCGAAACTGATGATAAACAAATATACATATCGAGCCGCTTTCCCCAAAACACCTTTTGTCTTCTTCATTTTTTTCACCCTTTACCTATCTGTCATTTCAATGGTTTGACTTTTGGCTCTCTGATGCGGCATCCGTTGCACAAAAATGCCGTGATACCGACAAATATCAGAATCAATATGAAATAGAGCCATGTTACTGCAGCGGAAAAACCAAATCCGGTTGTGATGTCGATTAATCTGTTTTTGATCATATCGGTCAACGGGTTGATCGATGAAACCGACAGATCAAGAACCGAATATATGCCGCACAACACAATAAAGCTTTTGCTCAAGGGAAGCGTAATCTTCCAAAAGCATTGCCAGGATGTTGCGCCGTCCACACTGGCCGCCTCATAGATTCGTGCATCCGTACGCTGCAATCCCGCCAGACACAACAGGATTTGTACTCCACTCATCCAAATAACCAGTATAAAATTTGACATCATATACATCAATGGACTTGATATAAATCCCGGCATCTTTTCTGTGATAAACGAAAAGATAAAGAAGTCATTTAACCCTTTAACCTCCATCACATTTAATTCTTTCAAAATGTTATACAACAGGCCCTGCATCAGAATAACCGGCAGGAAAAAGATCGCGCGGAAGCCTTTTCTGAAACGAATCTTTGAATTCAGAAATACAGCTGTCACCAGAGAAAACACGATGATCATCGGTGTCAGAAGCCCTATTTGCTGAAGATATATCAGGAATTTCATTTTAAATTCTTTATCTTCAAACAACACCCGTTTATAAATATCCAGGCCCATGAACTCCATGATCATCTCACCGTTACTCTTAACAACAGTTCTGCAAAAACTGAATATGAATCCCTGCACAGTGGGGTACAACGTAAAGGCCACCAAACCGATTACCCAGGGAAGTAAGCAAACGACGGGAAATACCTTTCGGCTGTCAACCAATTTACGATGCCCTGTCTTTTTCGGTCTTGTCATCCCTAATTACCCCCTTTCATCTGCAGAAACTCTGTCTTCACGGATACGGCGGATTTCGCTTCGACGGTGATCTCACCCTGAGTGAAGCCGGCAGTACTATAGTTTACCACAACGCTCCAACCGTTATCATAAGTGGTAACCACCACCCCATCCTGAACAACCACACGAGTCTCAACCATTGCTCCTCTCACCGGACTGAGCACTTCATCCACTCTCTTGTAGATATGGATAATATCGTCAGAAATGTCATCGAAGCTCGGAGAAACCTTAATGTTGGAATTTGTCTTTGCCAGCACATCGGAATCTGCCGCCAGCGCAGTAAACTGGGGATAC
>JAFQDI010000021.1 GCA_017416055.1 Lachnospiraceae bacterium | reverse complement strand
CAGCCGCCCTGGTCGATGGCGATATCCACGATCACCGCGCCGGGCTTCATCAGTTTCAGGTCTTCTTTCTTGATCAGCTTCGGTGCGACTGCGCCGGGAACCAGCACGGCACCGATGACCAGATCTGCGTCCTTGATCGCCTCCAGAATGTTGCCACGGCTGGCATAGAGGGTGTTGATCTGGCGAGGGAAGATATCGTCAAGGTAGCTCAGACGATCCAGACTGATATCCAGAACCGTTACGTTGGCACCCATCGCAACGGCCATCTTGCAGGCGTTCGTTCCGACGTTTCCGCCGCCGAGGATAACCACCTTGCCGCAGGCAACACCGGGAACACCGGCTAACAGGACACCGCGTCCGCCGTAGGTTTTTTCCAAATATTTCGCGCCTTCCTGAATGGAGAGACGGCCTGCAATATGGCTCATGGGTGCAAGGCAGGGAAGACTGCCACGGGGACCAACGATGGTCTCGTAAGCAACCGCCTTCACTTTTTTGTTCAACAGTTCGTGAGTCAGCGGCTCATTGTCCGCCAGATGGAGATAGGTATAGAGGATCATCCCCTCGTGGAAATACGGATACTCGCTCTTAACAGGTTCCTTCACCTTGACCACCATATCTGCGGCCCAGACAGCTTTTACGTCGTCCATAAGGGTGGCACCGGCCTCGACGTACTCCTCATCGGAATAGCCGGAACCTACGCCCGCTCCCTTTTCCACCAGAACAGTATGTCCTGCCTGAATGTAGTCGCTGACATTGCTGGGAGTCATTCCTACGCGGAATTCATTATTTTTAATTTCCTTCGGTAATCCAATAATCATGTTTAGTCCTTCTTTCACGCTAATCACAGTTGCTGTAATTTTGCTAAATCTTTTATCGCTATTTTATCACAAAGATGAGATTACGCAACATTTTTTTTTGAAAGAGTGATTGTTCTGCGGACAAAAATCGTGTATAGTTATAGATGGTGTAAAGGAAGGGGTTGTCCGGGAGGTTGATATGGCCAAACAAAATATCTACGACAATGAAACTTTTTTTGAGGGTTACAAAAAAATCCGCCAGAACGAGGCGAATGCAAACGATCTGTTTGAGATACCTGCGCTGTTTTCGCTGATGCCTGATTTGACGGGAAAGAAGATCATTGACTTGGGCTGCGGATTCGGCGAACACTGTGTGCAGTATGTGCGCGGAGGAGCGGAACGGGTAGTTGGAGTTGATATATCGGAAAAGATGCTTGAGGTGGCGAAGCGGGAGAATAGTGATCCGCGCATCACATACCTCAATCTTCCCATGGAGAATATTGCTGAGATTAAGGAGACGTTTGACGTGGCGATCAGTTCACTGGCGTTCCACTATATTGAGGACTTTCCTCAGGTCGTGAGCGATATTTATGGGATGCTAAGCGAGAACGGAGTGTTCATTTTTTCTCAGGAGCATCCGATCAACACCTGCTTTTCCGGCGGAGATCGCTGGACGAGAGATGAGAACGGCCGCAAGCTTCATGCGAACCTGTCCGGTTACAGTTTGGAGGGAGAGCGGGAGTCCAGATGGTTCGTGGACGGCGTGAAGAAGTATCACCGGACATTTTCCACGGTGATCAATACCTTGATCAAAGCCGGGTTTACAATTGAAAAGATCATCGAACCGGCACCGACAGAGGAACTGCTTCGACAATATCCGGATCACCGGGATTTGTATCATAAGCCGGATTTTCTGCTGGTGAGAGCAAAAAAGGAATGAGAAAAGCGGAGGTACACACATGATTTATACTAAACTGACAAAAAAAGCGATGAAGATTGCCTTTGCAGCGCACAAGGATCAGACGGACAAGACAGGGCTTCCCTATATTCATCACCCGATCCATCTGGCGGAGCAGATGACGGATGAGGTGACGACATGTGTGGCGCTAATGCATGACGTGGTCGAGGACAGTGAGATCACGTTCGAGGATTTGGAGAGCGAGGGCTTTCCGGAGGATGTGATCGCCGCACTCAGATTGATGACTCATGACGCCGCGGTACCGTATATGGATTATGTCAGAGCAATCAAAACAAATCCGATTGCCACGACCGTGAAGCTGGCGGATCTGGAACATAACAGCGATCTTTCGAGATTGGATGTTGTGGATGAATGGGCACTGAAGCGTGTAGAAAAATACAGACAGGCGAAGGAAATCCTGACGACCAATGACTGACGTTTGAGAGAAAAGTTTACCGGGAAAGGAACAGACAGAGATGAAAAAGAAACACAAAGTATTGAGAGTGATTGGAATTATTCTTGCAGTGATTGTTGCATTCATGCTGGTGATCAATGTGATCCCGCCGAAGAAGAATGTGGCGAACAATCCGTTTGTTGTGGGGAAGGGAGAACTCCCGATGATCGCGGCTCATCGCGGCGGCGGGGACAACAATCCGGAGAATACTATGCTTGCCTTTAGCGAGGCGGTGAAGACGATCGGCGTGGATATCATTGAGAGTGATCTGTATCTGACGAAGGACGGGTATCTGGTTTATAACCACGACTCATATATTGACGAAACCTGCAATATCAACGGAGATCTGACTTTGGACGAGGTGGAGGATCTCTGTGAGGATAAAGCGAATCGCCATTACATCAAGGATATGACATTGGCTGAGCTTCAGAAGTATAATTTCGGCTACTATTTTGAGGATGAGAACGGAGAGCGCATCTACAAGGACGCAACGGACCTGGAGGGCATGGGACTTCAGATCGCGACAGTGGACCAGTTGTTTGAGGAGTTTTACGAGGAGTACCCCGATCTTTTATTTATCGTGGAGATTAAGAACAGCGGAGAACTGGGCTATGAGGCGTGCCGCATCTTGAATGAGACACTGAATCAGTATCCCGGATATCGCGATCAGATTGTGGTGGGAACCTTCCACGATGAGATTGAGACTGAGCTGAAGGCAAACCATTCCGACCTGATGAGAGGCGCACCCACCGGAACGGCGGCGAAATTTGTATTGACGACATATTTGGGGGTGAACCTTTTCGACAACAGCGATTTTGCCTGTCTGCAGATTCCGACTTCCTATGATTTGGGCGTTGAGATCTTTTTGGATTCTCAGATGCTGATCAATCGGGCACATCGCCGCAATGTTGCGGTTCAGTATTGGACCATCAACGATGCGGATGAGATGCGTGAATTGATTGAGCTTGGGTGCGACTGTATTATGACGGACAACCCGAAGCTGTTAAAGCAGGTGCTGGACGAGTATCGGTAGGAGAGAAAGATGAAGTACAGTGGTTTTGGTCAGTTTCTGCACGGATGTGACTACAATCCGGAGCAGTGGAGAATGTATCCTCACGTGATTGAGGAGGACATCGCATACATGAAGAAAGCCCACTGCAATGTGGTCTCTTTGGGGATCTTTGCCTGGGCACTGTTGGAGCCGGCGGAGGGGAAATACGATTTTACCTTCTTTGATTACGTGGTCGAGCGGTTGACAGAAAATGGAATCAAGATTATTCTGGCGACACCCAGTGCGGCCAGACCAAGGTGGCTGGCGGAGAAGTATCCTGAGGTTCGCCGGGTGGCAAAGAGCCGGCACAGAGAGCTTTATAATGCGCGCCACAACTATTGTTACACCTCACCCGTCTACCGGGAGAAGGTGGCACAGATCGATCGTCTGATCGCTGAGCGGTATAAAGACAACAAAAATATTATCATGTGGCATATCTCCAACGAGATCGGCGGAGAGTGTCACTGTGAGCTTTGCCAGCAGGCGTTCAGGGAGTGGCTTAAGGAAAAATATCACCATGATCTGAATGAATTAAACCATGCATGGTGGGCCAGCTTCTGGAGTCATGATGTGACGGATTGGGATCAGATCCATTCGCCGACAGAAGACGGAGAGGGAGATCGGGTTATGACCGGTCTGTATGCAGATTGGCGAGAGTTTGTCAGCTACCAGTCCACAGATTTCATGCGGCATGAGATCGAGGTGGTGAGTAGGATTACCCCGGAGATTCCGGTCACGACGAACTTTATGGGGCCGTACAATTATTTCATCGATTACCATTACATGAAGAATTTCGTGGACGTGATCTCTTGGGACATCTATCCGGAGTGGCACAGCGCCAGAGGAAATGTGCTCGAATCCTACTCTGCGGCATTCGCTCATGATTTGCATCGAGGCTTTAAGCAGCAGCCATTTCTGCTGATGGAGAGCACCCCCAGTCTGACCAACTGGCTCCCTATCAACAAACTGAAGCGTCCGGGAATGCACAAACTGTCTTCTCTGATGGCGGTTGCTCACGGAAGTGACAGTGTGCAGTATTTCCAGTGGAGAAAAGGCCGTGGCGGCAGTGAGAAATTTCACGGTGCCGTGATCGACCACAACGGAAAGGCTGAGGGCAGAGTGTTCGAGGACGTGAAGCAGGTGGGTGAGACACTGGAGAAACTGCAGGAGATCGTGGGCAGTAAGACCGTTTCGAAGGTGGCTCTGGTTTACGAATACAAAAATAGATGGCTTTTGGATAACGCGTCCGGATTCCAATTGGAAGATAAAAAGTACAAGCGAACCTGTATCAACCACTATAAAGAGTTCTGGAAGCGAGGCATCAATGTGGACGTGATCGGCCTGAATGTTGACCTGTCCGGGTACGAGGTGCTGATCCTCCCGATGCTTTACTCTATGTCAGAGCAGGAGATCGATAAGGTTGAGCGATTCGTTGCGTCAGGCGGCACCGTGATCGCTACCTATGTCACCGGATATGCGGATGAGCACGATCTCTGCTATCTGGGTGGCTTTCCGGGTGGAAAACTGAAAGACGTATTTGGCTTGACTGCGGACGAGATCGACAGCTTGTATGAGACTGACAGTAACCGGGTGGAACTGTGGGGAAAGACATACAAGGCGGTGGATTATTGTGAACTGATCACGTCTCATGAAGCGCAGGTACTGGGACAGTATACGGAGGACTTTTACCGAGGGTATCCGGCCGTTCTGAAGAATGAATACCAAAAGGGTACGGCTTACTATATCGGTTTCAGAGATACCGGAGAATTCCTTGCGGATTTCTATGCGAACATCATTACCGAGCACGATTTGGGAGGATATGATCTGCCGGAGGGTGTGACCGTACACACGCGTCAGAACGAGAACTGGCTCTATACCTTCGTGGAAAATTATTCCGACGAGGAGCAGACGGTCGAGCTGGCAGGCGAGTACGAGGATATGGAGACCGGTGAAGTGGTTTGCTGTCCGGTGAAAGTGGAAGGATTCGGAATCAGGATTTTGAAGAGGCCGATCTGATAGAAGGAGCATATAAATGAACTACCCCAAGATGATTCTCTTTGACTATGGTCAGACCTTGGTCAATGAGCAGAAGTTTGATGGCATCCGCGGAACTGCAGCGGTTCTTGCACATGCCACAAAAAATAAGTACAATCGTACCGCGGCAGAAGTGCAGGCGGTGGCCGATTCGATCAATGAGGAATTGGGCCGATTTGATCCGAAGCGAAAGCACTTGTTCCAGATTGAGGTACCGAACCATATGTTCACCAGGTACTTGTATGAATCACAAGGGATTGAGTTGCCACTCACGTCAAAGGAGATTGATCGAATCTTTTGGGATGCGGCATCACCCGGAGAACCGAGTGATGGGATTGAGGATTTTCTGAGCTTTTTAGAGGATCAGGGCATTCGTACCGGTGTGATCAGCAACATTACCTATGACGGTGAACTGGTGAGGGAACGTATCACGACACAGATTCCTAATCACGGGTTTGAGT
>JAFQDI010000020.1 GCA_017416055.1 Lachnospiraceae bacterium | reverse complement strand
TCAAAATAGAGCTTATCGGAACATGTATAGTCGGTGGATACCGTTTCAGGATTATTATTGATGATGATCGCCTCATAGCCCGATGCTTGAATGGTTTGTACTGCATGAACAGTGGAATAATCAAACTCTACCCCCTGACCGATGCGAATCGGTCCCGAACCAAGCACGATCACCTTCTTTTTATCCGAAAGGATGGATTCATTTTCCTCTTCATACGTGGAATAGAAATATGGAATATAGCTTTCAAACTCAGAGGCACAGGTATCAATCATCTTATAGACAGGGACGATTCCGTTTCGTTTTCTCAAATCAAAGATTTCTTCTTCCGTCCGATTCCAGAAACGTGCAATCGCCCGATCGGAGAAGCCCATTTTTTTCGCTTCCCAAAGTACCTGAATGTCACCAATCTGGGCTTTGACTTCGTTTTCTTCCTCTATAATGGAACGTAATTTTCGAATAAATAATCTGTCAATCGCAGTTGCTTCCGCAATTTCATCCACATCCGTACCCAAGCGAAGAAGTTCGCCAATGGCATAAATACGATCATCGGTACCGATTTTGATATAGTCGATCAATTCCGCTTCGCTCATTCCATCAAATTTGCGGTGATGCAAATGATCAAGACCGATTTCGAGAGAGCGGATTGCCTTCAGTAAACTTTCTTCCACCGTTCTTCCGATGCTCATGACTTCACCGGTCGCCTTCATCTGTGTTGAAAGCGAGTTGTCGGCTTCCGTAAATTTATCAAAAGGAAACCGTGGCATTTTTGTAACCACATAGTCCAGAGTCGGCTCAAAAGAGGCTGGCGTATTGGCAATTCGAATTTCATCCAGCGTCATACCGATGCCAATTTTTGCGGATACCCGGGCAATCGGGTAGCCGCTTGCCTTGGAGGCCAGCGCAGAGGAACGCGACACTCTTGGATTGACCTCGATGAGATAATATTGAAACGAATTTGGATCAATGGCAAACTGCACATTGCAGCCGCCTTCAATTCTCAGAGCGCGGATGAGTTTGAGGGCACTGTCCCGAAGCATATGATATTCCTTATTGGTCAGTGTCTGCGAAGGACAAACCACGATGGAATCTCCGGTATGAATTCCAACCGGATCTATATTTTCCATGTTACAGATGGTGATTGCCGTATCATTCGCATCGCGCATGACTTCGTATTCTATTTCTTTAAAGCCCTTGATACTCTTTTCAATCAGTACCTGCGTTACCGGCGAAAGCGCCAGAGCATTCTTCATCAGAGGTAATAACTCCTCCTCATTATCAGCAAAACCGCCTCCGGTACCTCCCAGTGTGAACGCAGGGCGAAGGACAACCGGATATCCGATTCGCCGCGCCACTTTGACTCCTTCTTCCATGGATCCCGCAATATCCGAGGGCAGCACCGGTTCCCCAAGTACTTCGCAGAGTTCCTTGAATAATTCGCGATCTTCCGCACGTTCGATCGAGCTGCTTTTGGTCCCGAGAAGCTCTACACCACATTCCTCAAGAATCCCTTTTTTTTCAAGCTGCATGGCAAGATTCAGCCCCGTCTGCCCACCAATTCCCGGAAGGATCGCATCAGGGCGCTCATAGCGAATGATCTTTGCTATGTATTCCAACGTCAGCGGTTCCATATACACTTTATCAGCAATCGCCGTATCCGTCATGATCGTTGCCGGATTGGAATTGCATAAGACAACCTCATACCCTTCTTCCTTTAACGCAAGGCAGGCCTGCGTTCCGGCATAGTCAAATTCTGCTGCCTGACCGATCACAATCGGTCCGGAGCCGATCACAAGCACTTTTTTGATATCTGTTCTCTTAGGCATTCTGATATTCCTCCATCATTTTTACAAACCGATCAAAGAGGTAAACACTATCTTGCGGACCCGGTGCGCTCTCGGGGTGATATTGCACGCTGAACACGTGATCGCTTTCACACTTCACGCCTTCGATGGTATTGTCAAGCAGGTTGATGTGAGTGACCGACAACTCCGTCCCCGCGATGCTGTATGTCTCCACCGCATAGGAATGATTCTGAGAAGTAATTTCTATTTTATTGGTTTCCAGATTCCAAACTGGATGATTTCCTCCATGATGTCCAAATTTCAGTTTGTAAGTTTTAGCTCCATAGGCCAGAGCTATGATTTGATGACCGAGACAAATGCCAAAAATGGGACATCTTCCTATGAGGCTCTTAACGGCCTCTATGGTCTGAGGTACATCAACAGGATCCCCCGGTCCATTGGAAATAAAGACTCCATCGGGTTTCAACGCCAAAATATCCTCCGCAGGCGTATTCCAAGGCACAATGGTAACCTTACAGCCCCGTCGATTCAAAAGTCGTACAATATTCTTTTTCATGCCGCAATCAATGGCTACCACGTGATTCTTTTCTTCCTCGGTATGCGAAACCACAATCTCGCGGCAGCTGACACGGGATACCGCATCCTTCGGAATCTCCGTGGATTTTAATAATTTCATTCCCTCCTCCAGGGAAGTTCCTGCCTCAGTGATCAGCACTTTGCGAGAACCATAATCCCGGATCGAGCGACTCAACTTTCTTGTATCGATGCCGGAAATGCCAGGAATATCATATTTCTTCATTACCTCAGATAACGTGGCGATGCTCCGGAAATTAGAAGGTTCATCATTATACTCTCGGACGATCAATGCACCCATCGAAGCCGTCTCTGACTCATAATCCTCCTCTGCCATACCGTAATTACCAATCAGGGGATATGTCATAACAACTGCCTGATCGGTATAGGATGGATCTGACAGGATTTCCTGATAACCGACCATCGCTGTATTAAAAACGATTTCGCACACGCTTTCTCTGGAAGCACCAAAGCCGTAACCAAAATACTCCTGCCCATCCTCTAAAATAATTTTTCTGTTATATTCCTTCCCCATGTCATCCCCTCATTTCTCTCTGTCAGACAATCGCTGCTCGAATCGATTCTTTCGGGTATCCAGCGGAATTTCTGTGGGATACTCCCCGTGAAAACAAGCGCCGCAAAAACCACAGTTCCCGATCAAGTCGCTTAAACGTTCCACCGGCAGATAGCCCAGTGAGTCCGCGCCGATGATGTGACAAATCTCAGAAATGCTGTGCTTACACGCAATCAAATGCTCTTTCGAATCGATATCCGTTCCATAGTAACACGGATATAAAAATGGTGGCGACGAGATTCGAACATGGACTTCTTTTGCCCCTGCATCACGAAGTAATGTTACGACACGCCCCATGGTCGTTCCCCGAACGATCGAATCATCCACCAATACCACTCTCCTGTTTTTGATACTCTCCTCAATCGCTGCAAGTTTGATTTTCACGCCATCCACTCTGGCCCCCTGTCCCGGTGAAATAAAAGTTCTTCCAGTATATTTATTTTTAATCAAGCCAACACTGTAGGGAATTCCCGATTCCCGGCTGAAACCAAGCGCCGCATCCAGCCCCGAATCGGGGGCTCCAATCACCACATCCGCTTCTACCGGATGGGATTTTGCAAGTATTTCTCCCGCTTTCACACGAGAAGCATGTACTGAAACACCATCGATAACCGAATCTGGGCGAGCAAAATAGATATATTCAAAAATACATAACGTTTTACTTTTTTTACCGCAGTGTTCCCGCCGCGACAGGACTTCCTTGTGATTAAATATCAGGATTTCCCCCGGTTCCACATCGCGAATAAACTCTGCGCCGACCGCTTTGATTGCACAGCTTTCGGATGCTATGACATACATCCCATCGGCAGTCTTGCCGAAACATAAAGGACGAAAGCCATAGGGATCTCTTGCGCAGA
Source organism: Lachnospiraceae bacterium (assembly GCA_017416055.1). The sequence goes on along the minus strand of JAFQDI010000020.1, from coordinate 14 downwards.
TCAGCTTTTGCGGT
>JAFQDI010000019.1 GCA_017416055.1 Lachnospiraceae bacterium | reverse complement strand
TCACGGAATCCCCAGTAAGCACCGTGTGCTTCGGGAAGGCGACATCGTCAGCCTGGATGCGGGAGTCGAATACAAAGGATATCATTCTGACGCAGCACGCACGTGGGGCGTCGGAGAAATCAGTAAAGAAGCTAAGCAACTGATTGATGTGACCAGAGAGTGCTTTTTCGAAGGTATGAAGTTCGCGAAAGCCGGCAATCATCTGTATGATATCAGCAAAGCGATTCAAATCCATGCCGAAAAGTTCGGCTATGGTGTTGTAAGAGATTTCGTTGGACATGGAATTGGTCAGCAGGTTCATGAAGATCCTGAAGTTCCCAACTTCGCTCAGCGAAGAAAAGGGATCAAGTTGATGCCCGGTATGACGCTGGCAGTTGAACCGATGATCAACCAGGGAACCTTCGAGGTAGAGTGGATGGAGGATGAGTGGACGATCGTTACCGCAGATGGGAAACTTTCAGCTCACTACGAAAACACCATATTGATCACAGAAGGGGAACCGGAAATCCTAAGTATGCGATAAAGGAAGGCCATGCAGGCGGGTTTGTCGTGATCCATCGTTTGTTTTATAACGCAGGAGGTAAGCGTTAATGTCCAAGAGTGACGTAATTGAAATTGAGGGAACCGTAATTGAAAAGCTTCCCAACGCCATGTTTCAGGTTGAGCTGGAGAACGGCCACCAGGTTTTGGCACATATCAGTGGCAAGCTTCGTATGAATTATATTCGTATCTTGCCCGGAGATAAGGTAACATTGGAATTGTCTCCCTATGATTTGACTAAGGGAAGAATTATTTGGAGAGACAAATAAGTTTTTGCAAAAATAACCAAATTTGTACTTGCATTTTTTGAAACAAAGTGCTATACTTATTTGGCGACTTTTTGTGGAAGGAGAAAATACCGTGAAAGTAAGAGCATCTGTAAAACCGATTTGCGAAAAGTGCAAGGTTATCAAGAGAAAAGGCAGCATTCGGATTATCTGTGAAAATCCGAAGCATAAGCAGAGACAGGGTTAATTTATCCTATCAAGATTCGCAGAAACGTGATAATGAAAATAAGTATGGAGGTAGTACACAATGGCTCGTATCGCAGGTGTCGATTTACCCAGAGAAAAACGTGTTGAGATTGGATTGACCTATATCTACGGCATTGGCAGAGTAAGCGCAACCCGTCTGCTCGCTGAGGCTGATGTTAATCCCGATACTCGTGTGAAGGATCTGACCGACGACGAAGTAAAGCGCATCACCGCTGCTATTGAGGCAGACCATCTGCTGGTAGAAGGTGATCTGAGACGTGAAGTTGCAATGAACATCAAGCGTCTTCAGGAGATTGGCTGCTACAGAGGAATTCGTCATCGTAAGGGTCTTCCGGTTCGTGGTCAGAATACCAAGAACAACGCACGTACTCGTAAGGGTCCCAAGAAGACTGTAGCAAACAAGAAGAAGTAATTCGCCGAGCGGGCTTTCGACCTCTGTTTGTGCCGGACATGTTCCGGCACTGTTGGAGTGTCTAAAGGTTGTTTGTATGAATTGCACAAAGCTACGCCCACGCATTGGCGTGGAGATTCAGTGAGAAACTAAAATTTATAGAAAGGAACCCATAAGGGAGGTTAGTTTAGAAATGGCGAAGAAAGTGTCAGCAAAGAAAGTGACAAAAAAGCGTGTCAAGAAGAACGTTGAACACGGACAGGCTCACATCCAGTCATCTTTTAACAATACTATCGTTACATTAACGGATGCTCAGGGTAACGCATTATCATGGGCAAGTGCAGGCGGTCTGGGATTTAGAGGTTCAAGGAAATCTACTCCTTATGCAGCGCAGATGGCGGCTGAAACTGCAACTAAGGCAGCTTTAGTACATGGATTAAAGTCTGTAGACGTTTTGGTGAAGGGCCCCGGATCTGGTCGTGAGGCAGCAATTCGTGCTCTCGCAGCATGTGGCCTTGAAGTTACCAGCATTAAGGATGTTACTCCGGTACCCCACAACGGATGTCGTCCGCCCAAACGTAGAAGAGTTTAATTTATATAGGAGGTGCAGATAAATGGCAGTCAATAGAGTTCCTGTTCTTAAAAGATGCAGATCACTTGGGCTTGATCCGATTTACATTGGAATCGACAAGAAATCAAACAGAGAATTGAAAAGAGCCAACAGAAAGATGAGCGAGTATGCGCTTCAGCTTCGTGAAAAGCAGAAGGCAAAGTTCATCTATGGTGTATTGGAAAAACCTTTCAGAAATTACTATACAAAGGCTAGCCGTCAGAAAGGTATGGCTGGTGAGAACCTGATGATCATGCTGGAGAGCCGTCTGGACAACGTTCTTTTCCGCGCTGGTTTCGGAAGAACCCGTATGGAGACTCGTCAGATCGTAGATCATAAGCACGTACTGGTAAACGGTAAGTGCGTAAACATCCCTTCTTACCTGATTAAGGCAGGTGATGTTGTATCCATCAAGGAGGACGCTAAGGCTTCTCAGCGTTATAAGGATGTCCTGGAGGTAACTGCAGGCAGACTGACTCCCGAATGGCTGGATGTTGACCAGGAGAACCTGGTTGCAACCGTTAAGCAGCTTCCTACCCGTGAAATGATTGATGTTCCGGTTAACGAGATGCTTATCGTCGAGTTGTACAATAAGTAAATTGCTGTATAAGTCCTCCGGACAGCACTAAACAGGCAGCAAGCTTGCTTGCAGGACTGTTAGGATTGCAAAAGTGCGCAGGCACGAAGCGATCCGTAGGACTGAAACTATTTTCAACACCCTCAGTTATAACCCAAAAGGAGGGGTATCATGTTCGATTTTGAAAAACCGAGTATTGAAATTGCAGAGTTATCAGAAGATAAATCCTACGGTCGTTTTGTCGTAGAACCTCTTGAGAGAGGCTACGGCACGACTCTGGGAAATTCCCTGAGACGTATTATGCTGTCTTCCCTGCCCGGCGCAGCAATCAGCCAGGTGAAGATTGACGGCGTACTTCATGAGTTCAGCCCCATCCCCGGAGTGAAGGAAGATGTGACTGAGATCATCATGAACCTGAAAAATCTTGCGATTCGCAACAGCAGCGACAGCGATGAGCCGAAAACTGCTTATATTGAGTGCGAAGGCGAGTGTGTGGTAACCGCAGCAGATATCCAGGCAGATCCCGACATCGAGATCCTGAACAAGGATCAGGTGATCGCTACCCTCAGCGGTGGTGCGGATTGCAGACTGTATATGGAACTGACAATTACCAAGGGTCGCGGATATGTGAGCGCAGACCGCAACAAGAATGCAGATCTGCCCATCGGTATCATTGCGATCGACTCCATCTATACTCCTGTAGAGCGCGTGAACATGGCTGTTCAGAACACCCGTGTTGGTCAGCAGACAGACTATGACAAGCTTACTCTGGACGTATACACCAACGGAACCCAGGCTCCCGACGAGGCTGTCAGCCTTGCTGCAAAGGTGCTCAGCGAGCATCTGAACCTGTTCATCGATCTCTCTGACAACGCTAAGACGGCAGAGATTATGGTGGACAAGCAGGACGATGAGAAGGGCAAAGTGATGGAGATGAACATCGACGAGCTGGAACTTTCCGTTCGTTCTTACAACTGCTTGAAGCGTGCAGGTATCAACACCGTTGAGGAGTTGACCAACCGCACCGCAGAGGATATGATGAAGGTGAGAAACCTTGGTCGCAAGTCTCTGGAAGAGGTTCTTGGCAAGCTGAAGGAGTTGGGTCTGGAGCTTAGCAGCGCAGACTGAAAAAGACCTGCTGACGCAGGCACGTACCCCAAAGATTTTTGATTGATGGAATAACACACCCGCCAGTAAGACCGGAAGAGCATGGCGACAAGTGTGCCACAAATGGAGGAAAAGAATTATGGCAGGATATAGAAAACTTGGTAGAACTTCCAATCAGAGAAAGGCTATGCTTCGCGCATTGACCACCTCTTTGATTCTGAATGGTAAGATTGTTACCACTGAGACCAGAGCAAAGGAAGTTCGTAAGCAGGTTGAGCCCCTGATCGCGATGGCAGTTCGTGAGAAGGACAACTTCGAGACTGTAACCGTTAAGGCAAAGGTTGCTCGTAAGGACAAAGATGGAAAGCGCGTTAAGGAAGTTGTAGACGGAAAGAAAGTTACCGTATATGACGAGATCGAGAAGACCATCACGAAGGATATGCCCAGCAGACTGCACGCTCGTCGTCAGATGCTGAAGGTTCTGTACGTTCCTACCCAGGTTGCTGAGAGCGGCAAGGCTA
>JAFQDI010000018.1 GCA_017416055.1 Lachnospiraceae bacterium | reverse complement strand
GTACGGCAGCGGCACTGATTCTCAGCTATTTCCGAAAAGGTCTGGTTACGGTGGCATGTTCTGCTATTGTTGTAGTTTATGTGGTGGAAATGCTGATTTGATGGTATAATAGAAACGTAAATTGAAATATGAGCCATATATATGGTGGTGGGGAATCGAGACAGGAGGCAGTCGAAGGATGATCACTTTAATTGGAAAAGAAGTTACAGCAAAAATGAAAATGCAGGTGGAAGAGATGGTTGCTTCCATGAATGGTTATGTTCCAACGGCTGCGATCATTCGGATCGGAGAACGTCCGGATGACCTTTCTTATGAGAAGAATGCGATCAAAAAGATGACCGCAGTAGGAATGAACTGTGAAGTTTACGCGTTTCCGGAGGATATTGCGGAAGAAGATTTCAAGAAAGCGTTTATGGAGATCAACAACAACGATGCCATTGATGGTATTTTAATGTTCCGTCCGCTTCCGAAACATATCAATGAAAAGTGGTTCGAGTACGCCATCGATCCGGCGAAGGATCTGGATGGAATCAATCCGATCAATACGGCGAAAGTGTTCTCCGGTGAAACGGATGGCTTTGCGCCGTGTACGGCTGAGGCGGTAATCGAAGTATTAAAATCATATCAGATTCCGATAGAAGGAAAACGTGTGGTGATCGTTGGAAGAAGTATGGTGGTGGGACGTCCGGTGTCTATGCTTTTCTTAAAGGAAAATGCAACGGTGACGGTTTGTCATACAAAAACCAAAAATTTGAAAGAAATCTGTAGAGAAGCAGAGATTCTGGTGGCAGCGGCCGGTGTGGCAAAAATGCTGAATCAGGATTATGTGGCGGACGGAGCCGTGGTCATTGATGTTGGCATCAATATCCATGAAGATGGTCAGCTTTGCGGTGATGTGGAATGGGAAGGTCTTGAGACCGTTGCCTCGGCGGCAACTCCGGTGCCGGGCGGTGTCGGTGCAGTGACAACCACAATGCTCTGTCGACATTTGGCGGAGGCTGCAATGCGCAAACTGCAGAAGTAGGATTTTACCAGATGTTTGAATGATGTGAATAGGAACCTTCTGAAAACGGAACAATAGAAGTAATTCGTTTTCAGGAGGTTTTTTATGTGGGGAATTGTTGTGGCGCTGGCATCCGGTGCACTCATGAGTCTTCAGGGTATATTCAATACAGAAGTGACGAAGCACAGCAGTATCTGGGCAGCAGCCGGATGGGTACAGCTGACTGCATTTTTAACATGTGTGATGCTGTATTTTCTCGGCGGGCGCGGAGAAATTGCGGGTATGTTTTCGGTTGACCGAAAATATATGCTGTTAGGCGGTGTTATGGGGGCGTTCATCACATGGACAGTTATCAAAAGCATGGATGGACTGGGACCGGCAAAAGCTACACTTTTGATCGTAGTCACACAGATTCTGGTATCGTATCTGGTAGAAGTTTTTGGGTTGTTCGGCGTGGAAAAAACCGGATTTGAGTGGAGAAGGCTGATAGGTGCGGTGATTTCTATTGCGGGGATTATCGTTTTTCGATGGGAATAAAAGGTTTTTGGGTTTACAATAAAGTTTTTTAAAATAGACTTGTTTTTGAGGAGTCCATTGGATAAAATAGAGGCAGGCAGAACAGCATCTCCTGGTGAAAATCGGGAGGTCAAATATGAGAAATAAACAATGGAAACAATATGGTGCGATGATTACGGCTGCGGTATTTCTGACCGTGGCCGGAATTTCCTATGGATTTGCCCGGAAGGAGCCGGATTCGACAATCGAGTTGCGAGGTCCGGAAGTATCTTTGGAAATGCGTGATGATGTTGCGGATCTGGTTGTAGGTTCGGATGCAAAGACGATGTCGGAGGAGACCGTTCCGGTAACAATTTATGTACATATCTGCGGCGAGGTTTCAAAACCTGGCGTTTACCAGCTGACGGAAGGAAGTCGAATCGTGGACGCAGTGACTGCTGCAGGCGGTTTTTCCGCATATGCCGCGGAGGAAGCTGTCAACCAGGCAGAAATCGTGACGGATGGGATGCAGATCGTGATTCCGGATCGGGAAGAGGCTGATGCGGCGGCCAAAGAGTTGGCGGAGAAAATGGCCGGTCTGGTCGATTTAAATACGGCCACGAAGGAGCAGCTGATGGAACTTCCGGGGATCGGAGCATCGAAAGCGGAGGATATTGTCCGCTATAGAGAGGAATCCGGTGGATTCCATTCGATTGAAGAGATTATGAATGTGCCCGGAATCAAAGAGGCTGGGTTTCAGAAGATAAAGGACCGAATAGTAGTTTAGGGAGGAAGAAATGGCGAGAGTTCTGGTTGTAGATGATGAGAAATTGATCGTAAAAGGAATCCGTTTCAGCCTTGAACAGGATGGAATGGAAGTTGATTGTGCATATGACGGTATTGAGGCAATTGAGAAAGCAAAAGAGAAAGAATATGATGTGGTATTGTTAGACGTGATGCTCCCTGGACATGATGGTTTTGAGGTGTGCCAGGCAATCCGCGAATTTTCCGAAATGCCGATTATCATGTTGACTGCAAAAGGCGGCGATATGGATAAGATTCTCGGACTGGAGTACGGTGCCGATGATTACATTACAAAACCATTCAACATTCTGGAGGTAAAAGCGCGTATCAAAGCGATCATGCGCCGCAATTCCAGAAAAGCTGCCAAGAATGTAAAACAGGAAAATACCATGATCGTGCGTGGTGATCTGAAACTGGACCGTGAGGGACGTCGTGTCCTTATTCAGGAGAAGGAGATCAACCTGACTGCGAAGGAATTTGATCTTCTGGAACTTCTCGTGACCAATCCAAATAAAGTATACAGCCGTGAAGCGCTTCTTAGCTATGTTTGGGGAAATAAGGCTGCCGATACCGGTGATGTTCGTACCGTGGATGTGCATGTAAGACGTCTTCGTGAAAAGATCGAGCCGAGTCCGAGCGACCCGAAGTATGTGCATACCAAATGGGGAGTGGGCTACTTCTTCCGCGTATAGCATTGAGCCGTGCAAAAAATAGCAGGGAGGAACTGCGTCATGCTTGCATGTAAGCAGTTTTCTGCCTGCTATTTTTTATAGGGCGAAAGCCCGCGAACGAGCGCCCTTGGGGGGCGCGAGTGCCGCACGGCTCGATGTGCTAGTAAGTTAGTGAAAGGAAATTGTAATCATGAAAATTACCATCATCACGGTC